>JALLOG010000419.1 GCA_027717645.1 Desulfobacterota bacterium AH_259_B03_O07 | reverse complement strand
TCGCTGCAAAACTTGGCCTGAGGTAAATTCTCAGACCCACAATTTGGGCATCGATGCCTAAGTGGAATGCCACATTCAATACAGAACTTGGCTTTATCTGAGTTTTCAAATCCACAGTCCCTGCAAATCATACCCACAACCCCCTATCCCTTCCTTGGAGAGGTAGAAAAATATTTTTTGGGGTGAAAAAGGAAGATATGTCACTAACTTAACCCCATAGGCTGTTATAACCCTAATTATAATTCTACCAAACATTAAATACAAATTACGGGGAAACATTTTGGAATAAATGTTTTACTTAATACATAAAGGTGAGCTAAAACTAAGTATTTTCTTCTGAAAGTATAAAATCTCTTAATTCTAGCAATCAAATATCTATAGTATATTAAGCTAATTTTTCACTATAAATGTTTCCCCAAAATCGACCTAGCGATAATAATTCTTTGAATTCCGTTTGTGCCTTCGTATATTTCACCAACTTTGGAATCACTATAGATCTCTTCAACTATGTAATCTTGCACGCCTGGGTTGAAAGAAGGGTGGCGTCAACGTATCTTAATGGAAAAGAACTAATGGGTATTGAGAACTTTTGCCTGTGCAGACTCGATCCCTACTATGTGAGCAAGCCCAGCTGGTCGCAGGGGTTCTCGGTTGTCTATCACAAAAAGAGAACGAGGAGATTTCATGTCTACCCCATCATTTTTGTGGAGTATAAGTTTTTCTTTGGGA
>JALLOG010000418.1 GCA_027717645.1 Desulfobacterota bacterium AH_259_B03_O07 | reverse complement strand
AAGAGCGTATAGGACCTAAGGGACTTGTCACAAAGGGTCAGCCCGAGCAAGCGTTCAAAGCAAGGATGGGGGAAATTGTTCAAGGGAGATTTAAGCTAGCAAAAATTAACAAGACAACTTCATTAAAAAATTTGATAGGTAAATATTTGGAGCGGGTTAAACATAATAAGAAAAGTTCCAAAAGAGAAGTATTTAGTTTAAGACTCTTATTGGATTTTATTTGAGATTAAAAGACTAAATGAGATAACTTCATGGTAAATTGAACAATATAAACCAAAGAGAAAAAAAGACGGAGTGAAGCCATCAACCATTAAACGGGAATTGAATGGGGTGATGCCTCAGCTAATCCACTCAACGGCGTCAAAAAATCAAAATCGCTAAAGGCTGATGAATACGAAAGACAATCTCAGTATATGCCAAATGAAATCCTGTACTTAATTTTGGAAGAAGCTCCTCCAAAGCTTCGAGAATTTTTAAAAATCCTGAGAAACACCGGATTGAGAGTGGGCGAACTACAAAAAGTCGAATGGGAAGATGTTGACTTAAAAAGTGAGCACATTCATGTAAGAGATAGTAAGAATTTTACTCAGAGGACTGTCCCCTTAAATGCCAACGCGCTTCGATATATACAAGGAATTATTTTTGCCTATTAACAGGGACTGGCTAATAGGTGACCTAATAACACAACCAATACCCTTTCGGTTACATTTTACGCTGCAGAATACGGCGTAA
>JALLOG010000417.1 GCA_027717645.1 Desulfobacterota bacterium AH_259_B03_O07 | reverse complement strand
CAACAACAGTCAAAGCTCTTGTTGCAACCTCCACCCTTTTTGTAGGAGGAACCACAGGAAGCAAGTTCATTGTAAATGGTGATGGAAATGTGGGGATTGGAACAAAGAATCCGAGTTCTATTCTTCATTTATCAGGGTCTAATGCCAGGATTTTTCTACAAGATGCTAATCAAGCAGCAGATAATGAAAAATGGTTATGGGGAATTAGTGGAACATCCTTTTTGGGACAAGCTGTAAATGACTTAGAGAGTGCAGGGACAACTTGGATTAATGTTGATCGAACAGGCACAACAATCGATAGAGTTTATTTTCCTAACGGCAACCTCGGCATCGGAACGACTTCTCCTGCTTCTCTTCTTTCAGTACAAGGAAATGCATTAATTTCGGGAACTACGACGGTGGAAGGATTAATCGCCACAAGTTCAGCATTTCTTGCAGTTGATAGTGGTAATGTCGGCATCGGGACGAGAGCACCAAATACAAAATTATATGTTAGAGATTCGTCAAATTCTTTCTTGACTATCGATACATCAGGGGAAGGAACAAGAGTAGCTGGGATTTATTCTGTTCGTGATCCAAATGATGGTGCTAGTGGTGTAGGCGGAGAACTCCTATTTGCAACAAAAGGTACTGGAGCAATCGCAGAAGCCTTGAGGATTGATATCAACGGCAACCTCGGCATAGGAACAACTACACCGCTTTCTCTCTTAAACCTCCACCAATCAGCAATCACA
>JALLOG010000416.1 GCA_027717645.1 Desulfobacterota bacterium AH_259_B03_O07 | reverse complement strand
GGTCTGCAGTATCGTGCAATGTTGTCTTCTTCAGGTATCTTATCCCCTTTCATTCTGCGATCCAATCCCATAAACCATTGGGTGTCACCGTTTCCATAAGAGTATCAGTCGTTGCTGTTCCGGAAATTCGAATTTGTCTTTCCGAATGCCTATAATTCGGTTTGAATATCACAAAGTGAACATCCCCATTAGGCAAAAAATGCACGCTGAACACTCGATTCTGTTCGCTCCTCCATGAAGCATAAATGTCATAATCAGGCGTCAAAGTAATAATTGGGCACTTTAGATTGGTATGTAAGCGAAGAAAACTATAAAAATTGCGAAGCGATCCAACCGCTATTCCAAAACTGGCTGGATCCTCTTCCTTTGCATCATTAAACAAAGTGAGAAGTCGATTTGCCAAACTTTGCCGATAGGGAATAGATAACGATGATCTAGTTCGGAAAATCAATTCTTGTACCTTCTTCTCTTCACCAATAAGTAAATCCACTTGCGTAAACGGGTCTTCGTTCTTAGACCAATCACTTATGGGAGTGTCTTGTTCTTCCTGGTTAACGGTTGGCGTGATTCTGTAGTGAGCAACTGGTTGAGGTTGATAAAGCGAAGTATACCACTCGGGACTATATTTATAAACGTCTGGGGAATTATCTTCAATTAATTCGTTTCCGTATGCTATGCTGGCTGTTCGTGCCGCGCCAAAACTTTTTTGTATTTTATGCAATTCAAGCTCAGGCATTTTCTT
>JALLOG010000415.1 GCA_027717645.1 Desulfobacterota bacterium AH_259_B03_O07 | reverse complement strand
ATCGAATATAGCTCTCTAGGCTAAGAGGATAAAAGTTTATAAGATTTTTATATATTTCTTCAGATTCATTCACCTTACCCAGTTTTTCATAGACCGCAGCAAGCTCAATTAGAGCCAACGGATGATATGGATTTCGCTTTAGTGCGCTTTCATAGTAATTTTCAGATTCCTCTAAATCTCCCTTCAACCAATATAGTCTTCCAAGAAAATAATATCCGCGCTCATCATACGGAGCTAATTCAACAACTCTCATAAGACTCTCTTGTGCCTTGTCAAATTCCTTTTCTTCCGTATGAATATTCGCAAGGTACAGATGCGCCTCAATGTCATTAGGATTAAGGTCAATTGATTTCTCTAACTCTTCGATGCCCTTCTTTCTCTTATTCGGATCTTTGCCAGAAGCGTAAATCCTACCCAGCAATGCCCGCGCCGGTTCATAATCTGGATTTGCTGCGATTGCTTCTTCTAATTTTGTCACGGTATCGCTAAACCTGTTCAAACTAAGGTAAAACAAAGCAAGATTATGTTTGATTAATGCTGAGTCAGGATCATAACTTTCCGCTAATTCCAATTCTTCAACAGCTCTGGTGATATCCCTTCTATTCTTATACAACATTGAAATAGTAAAATGATAATACGCATCATGTTTGCTAGTTAAAAACTGTTGCTCATAATTGTTATCTTCTCCTGAGTTTGTCGCCATCTTTTGTGTTTCAATGTTTTTTGGAGAGCATGAGTAAAGAGATAATATTA
>JALLOG010000414.1 GCA_027717645.1 Desulfobacterota bacterium AH_259_B03_O07 | reverse complement strand
CTGACCTTGGGTGCGTCATAACTGTTTTTAGAAACCCACCTCCAACCCCTACACCGAATGGTAGTCCAACACCTACACCTATCCCTGGTAGTCCAACACCTACACCTACTTCTAGTCCAGCTCCTACACCTATTCCGACACCTGTTCCGACCCCAGTTCCTACACCTGTTCCGACCCCAACTCCTACACCTACTGCTAGTCCAACTCCGTCGCCAACTCCGGGACCGTCACCAACTCCTACTCCTACACCATTTCCCGATTGTCCGGCCGCTCCTGACTGTTCTAGTCCAAATTTTGATGCTTTCCTCCCTGCTGAGATAGTGAAGTTCTGCGAACAAGGAAGTCCCGCAGATGGTGGATTAGTTGGTGAAGTTACTACAGAGATAGACGCCATTACTGGGGAAACCGTAGTCACTTTGAGAACCAGAGTTCAACCAAGTTTACATTTTATAGCTGGTACCGGTGATGCAGAGATAAGTTGTACTGTCGACACGCTAGATCCAACGATGTGTGATCCAGTCGGGCATGATTCCGTGGTTTTCTTTGATCCCATCCCGGCTGGGGGGTTTGCTGCGTTTCTTATTACCGGTGGGACAGTATCCTTAACGAATTTCAATGTCAATCTTGTGGTGACTGATCTCTTGACTAGTAACCCTAATGCACCGCCGATTAGTACCACGGGCGCATGTTGTACAAATTGTATGTTAACGCTACCGCCGCCATGATTGAATTTAGAGTAGAACGTGAGGGTAATGAGCAATAGAGAAAGGATGAAT
>JALLOG010000413.1 GCA_027717645.1 Desulfobacterota bacterium AH_259_B03_O07 | reverse complement strand
TAATACACCTCCAAAATTTAATTGGTTTTCTATTTAGATAATCTTATGCCTAATAAGATTCTAAATTTGCGTTTGACAAGGAAAAATAGGAGAATTGTTTGGAGTTTCATATGTCAAAAATTAACTGAAGGGGGTCGAGTCTCAACATTCAATTTATAACAAAGTTTAGAACTCTATTTATTTAACGTTGAGACGCGACCCCTAATTTATTCGGGGCACCCATTATAACCATCAATATTACTTATTCCTCTCTTACTTTCTTACCAAAGACTTGTGTATTTGTCCGATAATAAGTGGCAGAATACTCATCACTATTATAAGAATCCATCCCTCTTTTCCGGGATCGATATTTTATTCGTACCAAATTTCCTATTTATCCATTTGAAGTACAACTCTGAATTTTGGTTTACCATTAAACATTCTTTCATTATTTTAAGGGGGCGCGCCCTTTTTTGCTAGTTAAAGTATAAAGAAGAAAGATTTCTCACATTCGAAATGACAAAGAATGAGATCGCCGCAGGGCTTTGCCCTTCGCTATGACGAAAAAGGAGATTTCTCACTTCTCCTTCGACTTCGCTCAGGACAGGGTTCGAAATGACAGTTGTAAAGAATGGGGACAACAGACACTATTTTAAAGGGAACGCATATATGCGTCCCCCACTAAGTAAAGCGTTTATCAAATTTATTCAATATTTTATTCGTTGGTAGTAATCTCTTCCAACTTCGCTATAACTTCATCCGGTTCTGCCCGTTTTGTGTAATCAGGATCTGCAAACGCAT
>JALLOG010000412.1 GCA_027717645.1 Desulfobacterota bacterium AH_259_B03_O07 | reverse complement strand
CAACAACAGTGATGGACATGATTATAAGATCCTAAAATCATTTGGTGAGCCATCCTGGAATAACCCGGTTGTTAGAATCATGACACATGATCGTAAAGAGCTTGTACCGAGATTAAGCGGGGATTATTCAAAGCTAGGCTTAGTCACAGCAATGATAAAAGCCCTTAAAAATGATAATCAAATTGTTCCTCCATATTTAAGGCTTCTTGAGGAAGAACTCAGGGCAAAGGTAAATGGATCTGAAAGGGCTGTTTTTGCAATGCATTGTTTCTGGTCAGGAGAGGAGGCGCTTGGAAGCATCGATGGTGTAATTTCTACAAAGCCGGGATTTATGAAAGGATATGAGGTTGTCGAGGTAGAATATGATCCAAATGTAATTTCGTATAATAAACTCCTAGAAAAGGCAAAAAATGAACGGGTTGCCAATCATATATTTGTGAAGGACGGAGTTCAGAAAAACATTGCCGAAAAAGTTGTGGGGAAATCTTCTGTATCTGATTTAAGTAATTTCAGACCAGACACGGATCCAAAGCACTACCTCTCACAAACTATTTATGAATACGTTCCAATGACCGCGCTGCAAGCATCGCGTGTAAATTCGGCAATAGGAAGTGGAAAACCTCCTGATGATTTTTTGTCGCCGCGGCAATTAGACCTATTTAAATTTATCAAGAATCATCCTGAATTGGATTGGCAAAATAGTATTAATGCCTCTGACTTCCCTACTGCATGGAACTTAGCGATCAATTTAGTGGATACAAAGGTTAGTATGAAATAAAACTC
>JALLOG010000411.1 GCA_027717645.1 Desulfobacterota bacterium AH_259_B03_O07 | reverse complement strand
ATCCGAGTTCTGGCTTTGCTCTTTGGCTAAAAGAGGTGGTTCGGATTGGATTTTTAGAATTTAAATTTATACCAAAACACTTCCGGGAAAGATGGTATAGATCGGACGGTTTCAAGTCTCTGATTTTTCTTTCCATCTCAACGTCCTCCACCTCCCATAAGAGAGTACAAAATAGCCCGTCTTTGCTAGTGTATGAAAATTTGAAATTTATCATCTACAATTTTTCATTTGCGGGATAAATTTGCCCATGGGTTGTCTTCGTCTAGATCTGGTAAAACCTTAACCTTCGTTCGGTCGCTAGGTGTTAATCCAAATTTGCTTAGCAAGCCAATCGCAAGTATGTAAGATTCATTTCTGATAGCCCATTCCGGACGTTTTTTGTGGACAATGGAGCCTTCCCGTGTAGTTATTTTATAAGTTTTTCCTTCTTTTTCCAGTGTTTTATTTGCCTCATAAAAATTGGCTAAATGTATAGAAGCTAGCTCTAATGTAATTACGTCCGACTCACTCAGTACCTTCATTTTATGAAGAATTCGTGCTAGTCTCCAATAGTGAAACCGAGCATTTTTAGATAAAAAATCTGAGTGTGGCTTCGGTATATTTTTCTCTGGTGTAGGCTGGTCTGAACTCGATCTGTCACGTCTGAAAGTGCCTCTAATTTTCTTTATTTCATCTGGCAAAGAATGTCTACCCATGATAAGTTGCTCCATTACCCAATTTTTTCAAAGATTTTGACATTAAGAAACTTGAGCTTGGCAATCGGTTCTCGCCGTCTCTCTCTCAGAG
>JALLOG010000410.1 GCA_027717645.1 Desulfobacterota bacterium AH_259_B03_O07 | reverse complement strand
CTCCTATGTGTTCGTGTCTATCCTTTCTTTCCCCTAAGTCGACTTTAGAGTCGTTTCCATGTAAGAGTTTTAATTTATCTAAGCCTATTATTGATGAAAGGTTATTTATAACATTTTTTAATGAAGATTTCGTCCTGATATCGTAACCAGCCGCAAACAGATGTGCCGTGTCAAGACAAATACCAAGCTCAGGATTTTCTACATTCTGTAAGATATCGGCAAGTTCTTCGAATGTATCTCCAATTGTTGCTCCCTGTCCAGCCGAATTTTCGAGTAGAAGCTTTGTCTTATAACTCGATTTATACAAAACCTGTCTAAGGCCTTCAATGACAGCCTTGACTGCATTTGACCTTCGGGAATCCTTAGCGCTTCCAATATGAGTCATTATATATTTTACGCCCAACATACTTCCTCTCATTAGCTCTTCCTCAATTATTCTGATCGAAGAATCCCTAATATCTTTGCTTGCTGATGCAAGATTGATGTAATAGGGTGTATGAACATAATAAGCACTAAATCCATATTTATTACATTCCGAGAGAAAGGAATCTACTAAATTTTTATCGAGAGCGGGAGGATTCCCACCACGTGGGGATCTAGTAAAAATCTGAAAACACTCACAACCGACCTTGTATGCACGCTCTGGGGCCTTATCAATACCGCCGGCAATTGAGACATGTGCACCGAACTTCATTTAGCTATGCCACTTGTAACACAAAGGGGTAGAAAAATTAAAATATCATTAATTTCAGTATCTTAGGTGCATATCCAGCGAATTCCTCTAGGA
>JALLOG010000040.1 GCA_027717645.1 Desulfobacterota bacterium AH_259_B03_O07 | reverse complement strand
TCACTATCACCCAGACAATGACAAATCAATACTCAAGGTATTATTTGAGAGGATGAAGAACTCTAACAAAGGACAAAAGCACCGCTTTAGTCTATCCCGCTCCAGGTCTTACAAAAAGAATGACAATGCTCATGTGGAACAAAAAAACGATGATAAAGTGAGGAAACTCGTTGGTTACTACAGATATGATAACCCCAGGGAAGTATATCTCCTAAACAAACTTTATGAGAAAGCAGACTTACTGGATAACTTCTTCATCCATTCTGCTAAATTAATTGAAAAAGTCAGGGACGCAAACACAAGGGTTATACGTATGGTGCATGATAAACCTAAAACACCTTTTCAAAGACTTATCGAGTGCGAGCAATTAAAAAAACATGATAAACGAAAACTAAAAAACATCTTCAAATCCCTTGATATGATAGAATTGAGAAATGATATTAACAAAATCTTACAAACTCTTTATGGTATCAAACTAAAGATTTCAAGGAAAAAAATTATGATCTAACACGGTCAAGAGGACAAATACGAGGACGTTGGAAAACCTCGGCTATCGCTAAGGATTTGCGTCTATGTGCTGTTTATAAGAAGTGCATGGTAGGTTAAACTCACCACAACCATTATTCGCACTACTTGATTTAATATACAATTGATTTTTAGGGAGGTGGTATATGAAAGAAATAATATTCAGCCTGTTCGTTACCTTATTTCTTATCTCACCTATTGTCGAAACCAATTCATTTGCCCAGGAAGATAGATATCAAGTCGTGATTGAGGAAAGTTTTTATGTTGTTAAGCCTGAGAATAAAGACAAGTTTTTAGAAATTTATAAAGGTAAAATATACCCCTTCTGGAATGAAATGAAAAAGATGGGTTTAATCGATGGCGATATTAAGATGTATTCACAAAGGCTTCATACGCTTGAACCACGCTGGACGTTTAAAACAATAATTAGATTTAAAAATTACAACGCAATAGACACTTGGCTTAAAAAAAGAGACGAAGTGTTTGATAAGCTCTTTCCAAATGCGGGTGGATACCAAAGTGTGAGTAAAGAAATTTCAGAAATAACCGAAGAACACTGGGATGAGTTTATAAGAGAGATCCCCTTGAAAAAATAAGGGCGTTCAATTGAACGCCCCTACAAGATCACTATCTAATCCTTAAAAAGACCGGTTTGTTTGTGGGGAGAAGGGATGTTCAGATGTGAATAGGCAAGCGGGGTAACAGCTCTACCACGAGGTGTTTTGGCTATGAATCCCTGGCGTATCAAAAATGGCTCATATACCTCTTCGATTGTATCCTTATCCTCACTTATAGCCGCTGAAATAGTCTCAATCCCAACAGGACCACCGTTAAATTTCTCGATGATCGTCATAAGTATTGTTTGATCAACATTGTCTAGTCCAACAGAATCCACCTCTAACATCTCAAGGGCATTCCTAGCCACTTCCTGATTTATAACCCCGTCGGCTTTTACATCAGCAAAATCCCGTACCCTCTTCAGGAGTCTGTTTGCAATCCTTGGGGTTCCCCTTGCCCTAGAGGCGATTTCAGACTCACCGTCACCCGTGATTTCCACCCCAAGAATCCCACCAGACCTGCTGATTATACTCCCAAGCTCTTCAGGATCATAATAGTCAAGCCTCAAATCCACTCCAAAGCGGGACCTCAGAGGTGATGTTATTAGACCGGTCCTAGTAGTAGCACCTATCAAAGTAAATTTATTAATAGTGATTTTCATTGACCTAGCCGTTGGACCCTCCCCGATCATTAGGTCAATTTTATAATCCTCCATAGCCGAGTATAAATACTCTTCGACTATACGGTTAAGTCGGTGTATTTCATCGATAAACAGGACATCTCTTTCACCCAGGTTTGTAAGAATAGATGCCAGATCGGCAATCCTCTCTATCACAGGACCCGAGGTAGCATGGATTTTTACGCCGAGTTCATTAGCCATAATATGCGCTAGGGTAGTCTTTCCCAGCCCCGGGGGACCATAGAGAAGAACATGGTCTAAGGCTTCCTCTCTACGTTTGGCCGCCTTAATGAATATATCAATTTTTTCTTTTACCTTAGTCTGTCCTAAAAACTCACTTAGGACTCTCGGCCTGAGATTCGGATCATAGAGGGAATCCTCTTCCTGAATTTTAGGATTAGCTACTCGTTCAGCCATATTAGATTCGTAAACAACATATGTACACTTGACCTCGCGAAGGGCTCAGCCTTATGACGATCAAAAAAGAGAGATTGCTTCGCTCATTTATCCTGAAACAATTTCAGTATAAATTTCTCGCAATGACATTTAATGATAAATTTTAATTCTTCGATAGACATAATTTGTAAAAATTAATTGTATCACTCCTTTTTCATTACCTTTAATGTCTCTCTTAATGCGATCTCTATACCTATTTCTTTTCCTGCTATTTCTTCAATCCTTATGATCTGCCCGTCTATTTCATTCTTTGTATATCCAAGATTTTGAAGCGCAGATACTATATCTTCTAAATCTCCTTTCTTCATCGGCAGTTTGTCTTCTAATTGAATTGATAAGGCCTTGTCTCTTAATTCAGTTACTAGCCTAGAGGCAAGTTTCGGACCTATGCCTGGTATCTTTTTCGTTCTAAGTTCTCCTGATGATACAGCGGAAATGAACTCTTGAGTGGAGATATTAGATAGAATGTTTGCAGCAGCCTTGGGCCCGACACCAGAAACTCCTAATAGTAAAATAAAAATTTTTCTCTCGTCTTCAGTTAGAAATCCAACGAGTTCGATTCCGCCTTCCTTCATGTGGGTATAAATCTTTAATTCTGTTTCGCTACCTGAATCTGGTAAACGATAGTACGTAGAAAGAGGAACAGTTACTCCATACCCAACCCCGTGAACATCGAGAACAATTTTCCCAATCGATTTTTCGGCAATTATACCTCTAAGAAGGGAGATCATTTAACAAAAACCGCCTCCTCCTTCTTCTGGTTCTTTTCACTTCTACTCCGTAACGTTCCTTTGTCTGGGAAAAATTAATGTGGCAAAGTGCTATTGCAACCGCGTCTGAAGCATCTGTTTTTCCCCAATCCTTAATCCCGAATATTGAAGTAACCATCTTCTGAACCTCTGTCTTATTTGCCCTACCCCTTCCTGTGAGTGCCAGTTTAACCTCCGTTGGAGCATATTCATGCACCGTCATTCCAGAAAGTGCCGCAGCTAGGTAAGCTACCCCTCTTGCTTCTCCTAGCTTAATTGCACTCTTGGCGTTTTTTGCGAAAAATAGGCCTTCAATCGACATTGCTTCAGGAAGATATCTTTTTATTACCTGGTTAAGACCTTCATAAATTGTTTTCAATCTCTGTGGAAGCGAATTAGAGGAAGGTGGAACTATGCTACCACTTTTGATATGTGTAAGCTTTCCATTTTCGCTTTCTAAAATACCAAACCCACAAACCCTCGTGCCAGGGTCAACGCCTATTACTCTCATCTAACTTATCCCATGGCTTCCATTATTTCATCTGGAATATCAAAATTTGAAAAAATATCTTGGACGTCATCGCTATCGTCGAATGCCTCCATCAAGCGCAACATTTGCTCTGCCTCCTTGCCCTCAACATTAATGTTATTCTTGGGTACCATCGTTACCTCGGCAGATAGATGTTTTAGTCCCTGTCTATCCATTTCTTCTTTTACAGACTCGAAATCATCCGAGGCAGTTACTACAATAAGTTCGGACTCTTGTGTCGTCACATCTTCGGCCCCGGCCTCGATAGCAATCTCAAAAATTTTATCCTCGTCGACTGAATTTATATCAAAAGCGATCCTCCCCTTTTTCTCAAACATCCATGCAACACAACCGCTTTCACCAAGGCTGCCACCATACTTGGTAAAGATTTTTCTTATCTCAGAAACTGTACGATTCTTATTATCAGTCATCACATGAAGATAAACTGCACTCCCGCCAGGTCCATATCCCTCGTAATACAGTTCGTGAAGTTCATCTATTCCACCCTTCCCGCTGCCCCGGTTTATGGCTCTATCAATAGTGTCATTAGGCATGTTGTTACTCTTGGCCATTGCGATCGCCGATCTCAGACGGGTATTGGATTCAGGATCAGGCCCCCCATGTCTAGCAGCCACTGTCAGTTCTCTTATAAGCTTTGTAAAAATCTTCCCACGCTTAGCATCAACGGCTGCTTTTCTATGTTTTATATTTGCCCACTTAGAATGACCAGACATTTATTATCACCTCGCTTTAAAACTTAACTTAGTAAATTAATAAACTGACTCCTATTAATCCATTTTATAGTATTAGATATTAAGAAGCAATATGAACGAAGGTCTTTTGAATAATTATAGAGACTCTTCAACCTTTACACTTAATGGCTGCACGCCTGGATTTGAAGTAGTGATCATAGTTATAGGCTCTCCAGAGTTGATTGCCTTTACCGAAAGAATACTATTTGTATTTGAGAATCTCTGACCTTGAAGTGGCTTAAATGTGAATTTTAGTCTGGCTTCTTTCGGAAGACCAAAAACCTTTGCGGTTATAGGAGCTGCCTTTTCAACATCGGTATCTGGAACAAATATGTCATAGCCCCAGGCACTCAATTCAGAATTTAAAAAACTACCATCCGGTTCTTTGATGCTAACTAGAAGCAAACCATCTTCACCGATGACGGTATGGGGTAAATTTTGGAATTTGACTGCAATTTGATTATTTTTTAGTGCAATTATATCGCCGCTTAAAAACTTCTTTTCATCATAATCGAATATACCTATCTCAAATTTACTTGGCTTAATCATTCTAAACTCGGGTGTAATAAAGGTGGTACTTAGTCCGCCAAAAAAGATTATAGGCTTTCTAATCGATTTGATTCCCTCATCTCCATGAGTCGAGTCTTCTCGAATCAACGATATTTTCAAGCTACCATCCTCTCCGATAACATTCACGCCTTCTAACTCAGGTTCGGATTCAGGAACAACAAAGCCAGACCAATTATCTTCGGCTACATTAATACCCATATCTTTGTTAGCCGATGAGGTACCGCCGCTTCGGATAGCTTCTACAGAGACCACTCTCCCGGTATATTTGGGGTTGATAAATATTTCCCCTGACAATGATCTAAATTTTATCTCTGTGTATATAGGTGATTTTGATCGCGTCTCTTTATTACTTTTAAGTTCTTTATCTCCCTTAGCAACCGCCCTTTGTTTATATTTGCTATTTTCATTTTTTGCCGAATTTTGAAAGTCGAAGCCAAACGAAGTTTCAAAATTAAATACGAGACAAAGAAACGTTAAAACGAATATATATATTGCATAACGAGAGTTGAGGATTTCTTTATTCATATGTTATCGCAGATAGGTCTGAATTATTATCGAGAATTTTTTAATTATAATATAATGTAAACTTTTTCTGCTTCAAATTTTTAATTTCGATTTTTGCTGTTAATATTAATTTCTAAATCTAAAAAAATCTACTTGACAAATTCTATGTTTATAGGTCATAATATTGTGTACAAGGCTTACAAACAACTCTAAATGATCCAATAAAGAGTTTCCTCTGCATTGATTCGCGATCTTTTATCCTAATCTGTAAAAGTATCGAGAAATAATAATTATATGGCAAGAGCAAGTAAAGCTCAACAGACAGAAGAAAAGGTAATCGATACCTCTCAGTCTCATTTCCTAAACCTAAATGAACTTAGGAATCAGAGACCCTCTGACTTAATGAAGATGGCCAGAGATCTTAAAATTGAAGAGGCAGCTAGGATGTCTAAACAGGACCTCATCTATGCAGTTCTGAAGGCACAGAGTGAGAAAGAGGGTATGATCTTTGCTGAGGGAGTTCTCGAAATTCTCTCAGAAGGTTATGGTTTTTTAAGATCTCCAAAATATAGCTACCTTCCTGGACCTGATGATATCTATGTTTCTAAATCTCAAATACGATCCTTTAATCTTAAAACCGGCGACACGGTTGGTGGACAGGTTAGACTCCCTAGAGAGGGCGAGAAGAATCTAGCCTTATTAAAGATTGAGCAGGTCAATCAAGATTCCCTGGATTCATGTAAGGACCGCCTTCCATTCGAGAGCCTAGTCCCACTGCATCCAGATGAGAAAATAGATCTCGAATATGATCCCAGGGAGTTCTGTTCTAGGGTTATGGATATGTTTACACCAATTGGAAAGGGTCAAAGGGGAGTTATTGTTGCTCCTCCAAGGACTGGTAAAACCATTCTTCTTCAAAGAATAGCGAATGCAGTAACTAAAAATAATCCTGAAGTAGCTCTTATAGTACTTCTAATAGATGAACGTCCGGAAGAAGTAACAGACATGCAAAGATCCGTGAAAGGGGAGGTCGTAAGTTCCACTTTTGATGAACCTGCACAACGTCATATCCAAGTATCTGAGATGGTTTTAGAAAAAGCAAAAAGGCTTGTTGAACATGGAAAAGACGTTGTAATACTCCTGGACAGCCTTACTCGGCTTGCACGAGCTAGCAATACCGTAACTCCAGCGAGTGGAAGAGTTTTATCTGGTGGGATGGAAGCGAACGCGCTTCAGAGACCGAAGAGATTCTTCGGTGCTGCAAGAAATACTGAAGAAGGGGGGAGTCTCACCATAATTGCCACTGCCCTGATCGATACTGGAAGTAGAATGGACGAGGTAATTTTTGAAGAATTTAAAGGCACCGGAAATATGGAGATCCACCTGGATAGGAGACTGGCTGATAAAAGGGTATTTCCTGCAATTGATCTTCAGAGATCCGGCACTAGAAAAGAAGAACTATTGCTATCAGAAGACATTCTAAAGAGGGTATGGCTACTCCGTAAAATCCTTAGCCCAATGAATACTACAGAAGCCATGGAGTTTCTATTAGACAAGATGGGTGGAACAAAGACAAATAAGGAATTTATAAATTTGATGAATCAGTAAAACTCTCGTTATAATAAACCTAGATTATATGTATTAATAAATTTTATGCTTTAAATATTCTTTTTGCCTTTTTGAGACCCTCGATTAACCTATCTACCTCTTCTTTAGTATTATATAAATAAAAACTTGCCCTTATAGCATTTTCGATTTTAAGTCTCCTCATAAGGGGTTGTGCGCAATGATGACCAGAACGTAACGCTATTCCCTCTTCATCAAGGATCCATGCGACGTCATGAGGATGAATACCTTCTATATTAAACGTAAACACACCTAGCCTATCCCCCCCTTCCTTGGGACCATAGAATTCAATCCCGGAGAGGCCGATTAATCTTTCAAGTGCATAATTAAGCAGCAGGTTTTCGTAATCGTGAACTTTATCTAACCCAACATTATTCAAGTAATCCACGGAAGCTCCTAGTCCTATCCCACCCGCAATGTTTGGAGTACCGGCCTCATATTTCCAGGGAAGCTCATTCCAAGTGGTTTTTTCAATTGTTACAGTCTCTATCATATCGCCACCGTAATTGAAGGGCTCCATTTCTTCCAACAGCTTTCGTCGCCCGTAAAGAAAACCAATACCTGTAGGACCCAACATCTTATGTCCTGAAGCTACAAGAAAATCACAGCCAAGTTCAGCAACATTAATTTGGAGATGGGGAATTGATTGAGCCGCATCGACCAAAACCAAAGCCCCAACCTTTTTGGCTTCTTCTATGATATATTTCACAGGATTGACTACACCCAAAACATTTGATGCATGAACAATGCCAACAAGCTTTGTCTTTTCTGATAGTAGTTTGGGAAGTTCTTCAAGCTTCAATCTACCTTCATCATCTACATCCACAAATTTGAGGTTGATTCCTTTCATGTCCCTAAGCATTTGCCATGGAACAATATTTGAATGGTGCTCCATAATTGAAATTAGGATTTCATCTCCCTCATTTAGATTCCGAAGGCCCCATCCATAGGCAACAAGGTTTATCGCCTCAGTCGCATTCCTTGTAAAAACTATTTCACGCCAACTACTTGCTCCAATAAAATCGGCAACTTTCTTGTGGGCATCTTCGTATAGGACAGTGGATTCGTGGCTAAGGGTATGCACTGCTCGATGGATATTTGCATTTGTCGACTCATAAAAGTTCTTTTCAGCGTCTATCACTGTTCTTGGCTTTTGTGAAGTTGCAGCATTGTCAAGATAAATTAGAGGTTTGCCGCGTATTTTTCTTTTGAATATAGGGAAATCTTTCCTAATATCATGAGGATCCAAAATTGTGTGATTTTTGTAAGCTCTTTCCATAAATCCCCGCCGATTAATTGATCAATCTATTAGTCCAATAAAACGTATATATCCTCACCATCCACCTTTAACTCGTATGTATCGACCGGTTCAACAGCTGGCATACAGAGGGCTTCGCCTGATCTTACATCGAACTCTGCTCCATGATGGGCACATGTTATTGTTTCCCCTTCGAGAAGGCCATCTGAAAGAGGGAATTCCATGTGCGTACATTCGTCTTTAAGTGCATAGAATTTTCCTTCTACATTACAAATCGCAATGACTTCATTTTCGACCAAATATGATTTAACCTCCCCTGGTAATATTTCAGATATCTTCGCTACTTTTACGAAATCGTTCATCCCATTGATTTATTTTTTTTATGACATCGCTACTATTCCTCACCAGGCCAGTTCTCTATTCCAAACAGCCCAGATTGTACAACCTTCAAAGGTAAAAGAGCACATTTAAATCTAACCGGACTTATACTCCCTCCCAGCGCATCTATTATCTCATTTGGTGTTATATCCTCAATATCATTCAAGTCCTTAAAAATAATCATTTCCGTCAATATTGATGCCGCAGCCTGACTTATCGCACATCCTTTACCAGTAAATCTTGTTTCATCGACTTTATTGTTTTTAATTCTTATATCGAACCGTATTACATCTCCACACAATGGATTACCTTCCTCATGAGAAATGTCTGCCTCCTTAAGACTTCCGTAATTTCTTGGATTTTTATAGTGATCGATAATATATTCTATTTGATCAGTGTCCATCTCGAACCCCTATCTTTTTATCAACTGTTCAACTGAATTAAATTCCCCCGAGTAAACCAATCGGACACTAGTTTTTCAACATAATTTCTTATTTGCTCCACCTTCATACTTTTAAGGCTCTCACTGGTAAAAGCATATAAAAGCATTGCTCGAGCTGATTCTTCAGATAAGCCACGCGAGCGAATGTAAAAAATTGCGTTTTCATCTATCTGTCCGATAGTCGCACCATGAGTGCATTTTACATCGTCGGCGTAAATCTCAAGTTGGGGTTTAGTATCTATTTGAGCCGTATCAGAAAGTAATAAATTTCTATTGGTCTGTTTTGCATCGGTTTTCTGGGCATCTTTATGGACAATAATCCTTCCGTGAAAAACTCCTCTTGATTTACCATCCAGAATACCATTATATAACTGTCTGCTGTCACAGTGGGGACTTGCATGTTCAACCTTCATAAAGTTATCCATATGTTGGCGACCTGTAGACATGAACAAACCATTTATTAGTGAATGACAGCCCTCGCCTGCAAGAACGGGGTGAACGTTATTTCTCACAAGAGATCCACCCAGAAGCACCGAGTGAGAAGTCAAGTTGCTGCTACGCTTCTGTTGTACTCTCAACGTTGATACGTTAAAAGCCTTTTGGCTTTCCCTCTCAATCATATAGTGATCTAGTAAACTGTTTTCCCCGACAACAACTTCAGTTACTACATTCGAAAAATAAGCTACATCATTAAGTGACACGTAATGCTCTACAATATCAACTTGGCAGTTATCCTCTATTATTATAAGATTACGCGGATTTGTAATAATGGGAACGACGTTATTCGACGAAATATATAATAGATGAATGGGCTCATTAAGGATTGTACCATGTGGTATAAATGCAAATGCCCCATCTTCGATAAAAGCGGTATTGAGTGCTGAAAACGCATCATTATTAAATTCAGCATAATGAGAGAGATGCTCCTCGATTAAATCCCGTTCATCATCTATCGCTTGGGAAAGATTTTTAATCTTTACGCCATCCTTAACTGGTTTAAGTGTAGATAGTTCGGGCGAATATTTGCCATTTACATACACAAGCTGATTGCATGATAATCCAGAAAATATGAACTGCTGAATATCAGTACTTGATAGTTTAGGCCCTCCATTTTTAACCATCTTAAATGAAGTACGTGAAATAGGGGCTAAGTTTGTAAATCTCCAATCTTCATCTTGCTGAGTGGGGTACCCAAGTTGAGAAAAGGAGTTAATGGCTTCCTCTCTAATCTTATGCAACCATTTAAAGTTGCTCCACTTTGAGTATTTCTCAAGTTTGTTGAAGCTCCCCATGTAGCTGTCTATATCTTTCAACTCTAGTTCCATGTTGGATCTCCTGATTAACTTTGAGCCGCCGCGGTGGCATTAGATGGCTTATCACCGACCCATCTGTAACCCTTATCCTCCAGTTCTAAAGCCAACTCCTTTCCACCCGACTTAACAATTTTGCCATCAACAAGCACATGCACGAAGTCTGGAATAATGTAGTTGAGCAGTCTCTGATAATGAGTAATTATCAAAAAGCCTCTTTCCTCATTACGCATTGCGTTTACACCCTTTGCAACAATCTTCAAGGCATCGATATCCAAGCCGGAATCAGTCTCATCTAATATGGCTAGCCTTGGCTCTAGCACTTGCATCTGAAAAACCTCATTTCGCTTCTTCTCGCCTCCTGAAAAACCCTCATTCACCGAGCGTTGCAAAAGACTGTCATCCATGTCCAGTGACTTGATCTTTTCCTTTACCATTTTTATAAATTCAACGTGTTTTAGGGGTTCGAGACCCTTATGCTTTCTTACAGCATTCAAAGCCTCCCTGAGTAATTGAGTGCTTGCGACTCCGGGTATTTCCACCGGATATTGGAAAGCCACGAATATACCCTCACGGGCCCTATCTTCAGGTAGCATTTCCAAAAGGTCCTTACCTTCGAAAATAATTTCCCCTTTTGTAACCTTATACGTATTCCGACCAGCTAAGACCTGAGCGAGCGTGCTCTTTCCGGATCCATTAGGTCCCATTATTGAATGAACTTCTCCACGATTTATCTTCAGGCTCACACCCTTTAGGATCTCTTGATCCTCAACCTTTACATGCAAATCCTTTATTTCAAGCATAATTTCTCCATTTTTCTAACTCGTGTCAATTTTGGGATCGGACTATTGAATAATAGGTTTTTAATGGATTGACTACCCCACACTACCCTCGAGACTTACGCTCAAAAGCTTTTCCGCCTCTACAGCAAATTCGAAGGGTAGTTCTCGAAATACTTCCTTACAGAAACCGTTTACTATGAGAGAAACTGCATCCTCTGCTGAAAGACCACGCTGCTGACAATAGAAAATCTGATCATCACCAATCTTGGAAGTGCTTGCTTCATGTTCCATCCTAGCGGTTGAGTTTTTAACCTCGATGTATGGGAATGTATGTGCACCGCACTTCTCACCTATAAGCATAGAATCACACTGTGTATAATTCCTTGCATTACTTGCATTCTTCCCAATCTGCACTAAGCCTCGATAGGTGTTTTGTCCATGGCCAGCTGATATACCCTTTGTTATAATGGTGCTACTTGTGTTCTTACCCACGTGAATCATTTTTGTTCCAGTATCGGCTTGCTGCCAATTATTGGTAAGAGCGACAGAATAGAACTCACCAATAGAATTGTCCCCTTCCAGAATACAACTGGGATACTTCCAGGTAATAGCCGCACCGGTTTCAACCTGTGTCCAGGAGATGTGAGAACTTCGACCCAAGCATCTACCACGCTTTGTGACAAAGTTATAGATACCCCCTTTACCGTCCTTATCACCTGGGTACCAGTTCTGTATTGTAGAATATTTAATAGTCGCATCGTCATGGGCTATTAACTCAACTACTGCGGCATGCAATTGAGTCTTATCCCGCTGTGGAGCAGTGCAGCCTTCAAGGTAACTCACATAACTCCCCTCTTCGGCAATTATCAAGGTCCTTTCAAATTGGCCTGTGTTCTCAGCATTAATTCGGAAATATGTGGACAACTCCATCGGACAACGAACTCCTTTCGGAACATAAACAAAGGAGCCGTCTGTAAATACAGCGGAATTAAGAGCAGCAAAGAAGTTATCGTTACGAGGGACAACGGATCCCATATACTTTTGAACCAATTCTGGATGTTCTTGAACTGCTTCGGAGATTGAACAAAAGATAATATCTAATTCAGCAAGCTTCTCTTTAAAAGTAGTTATCAAAGATACACTGTCAAAGACTGCATCAACAGCAACACCGGCAAACATCTTCTGCTCTTCTAATGGAATCCCGAGTTTATCATACGTTGCTTTTAGCTCAGGATCTATATCGTCAAGGCTTTTTGGCGTTTCTTTTTGCTTCGGCGCTGCATAGTAGCTTATACTATTGTAATCAATGGGTGAAAAACGAACGTTTGACCATTTCGGCTCTTTCATTGTAAGCCAGTGTCTATAAGCCTTTAGACGCCATTCCAATAACCACTCGGGCTCATTCTTCTTTGCAGAAATCATTTGAATTACATCTTCATTCAAGCCCTTCGGCGCGATTTCCTGTTCGATATTCGTGACAAATCCGTATTTATATTCTTGCTTTGACAATTTTTCGAGATCTACGCTCATTAAATAGCCTCCTTAATGGTTAAGTAACACAATTTTATTATGTCAAATCCCTCCTGCTCTGCTTTAACATTTCGTCAAGCGTTGTGTCCTCAAGAATCTTTATCATAGAGATTCGAACCCTATCCCATACCGGGAGTTGTGGGCAAGTTTCATACAATGCACAGATTTTATCCTTATCCATACAATCTATAATCCTGAGTTCACCCTCAATAGCCTCATATATGTGTCTAAGGTTTATTTCACTTGGAGATTTTGTAAGAACATAGCCTCCATCAGGCCCTACCCTTGATCTTACAAGCCCACGTGTAACAAGCCTCCGCATGATCTTAGCTAAGTAGTTTAACGGAATATGTTGATTTTCTGCAATTTCTTTCATACTGAATGTAACTATAGGTTTTTTTCCCATATATGATAAGGATCTAACTGCATAATCTAAAGTTCTACTTATCTGCATATATCTTTCACATCAATAAACAATTATGGACAATGTACATCCATAATGTATATATTGCCAAACTTATTCGGATTTGTCAACTAGGATTTTTAGGATTGAACTAAATTAGTAAATTAGAGTTGTATATGGTACCAGAGTAATAAGAATTTGTCTATATAATTCAACTTTGATATTTTAAAAGGAAAGTCCTTATTTCTTCTGATTTATTTAACCTTTAGACAATTAAGGGTTCAGTATTTAACAAAGATGAAGCTCCTGGCAGCAAGCTGCTGGGAATCTTCTTACGAGCAGAAAGACCTAGCGGTAAGACGACAGATAATGCCCTCATTTGCTGCGAGAGAGTGAAACGACCGAAGCAATTCGCTGATCCAAACTCTTATTTTATCCTTTTCCCAAAGGAAAAGGACTAATCTGGCCTTCCAAAAACCGCTGCCTGTGCTGAACTTGTTTCAGTATCTCTAGTGTTTATAGGGTATGAGATCCTGAAATGAATTCAGGATGACAGGGCTGGGGTTGTATTCAAATTTTTTAGTCGAAGTGTATGATTTTTAGCTAGATTTTTGGGCAGCCTAGTGCTGAGCCCTGAGTTTCATCGAAGGGTCGAATGGTTGTTTCTCTGTATCAAGACAAAGAAAGAAAAAAATAAATGGGAAATTACCAAGTTAATCACCCATGAGAATATTGATTCACTCTCGATAATTTCTGGGCTCGGGCACAACCCTTAGCTTCAATTTCTTGTTTTCTCTAATTACCCTCAAATAAGCTGGCACACCAGGTTTTGCCTCGCCTAATGCATAAACATAGTCATATATGTTTTTTATAGGTCCACCTTCGAACTCAATAATAATATCGCCATCTCTAAGACCAGCCTTTTCAGCAGGGCTCCCATCCTTTACACCCATTAGTCTAACTCCATGTGCATCCTCTGAATAATCGGGAATGGTCCCTAAATAGACATTAAAACGTGATCGCCCTCTTCCTTCCTCCTTTACCTTTGAAAACGCAATCACCCTAGGAGTTGTGTTTAAATCATAGATAAGTTTTGACATCATCAAAAGAACTTTTTTCAAACCATAAGGGTTGATCTTTTGCCAATCGTCACTGGGAATATGATAATCAGAATGGACCCCGGTAAAGAAGTGAAGTACTGGTATATTTTTTGTGTAAAACACTGTCTGGTCACTTTGACCCACTCCGGAGTCACTAAGCTTTAAATCAAAACCAAGTTCAGAATTTGCGGACTCTACAATTGTTTCCCACTCAGGAGAAGTTCCTACTCCAAACACTGTAAGTTTGTCATCTCTGAGTCTGCCGATCATGTCCATATTTAACATGGCCTTGGTTTTCTCCAGAGGAATTTTTGGGTTTTTAACGTAGTAAGATGACCCAATGAGTCCAAGCTCTTCAGCCGAAAAGGCTATAAAAAGTAAACTCCTTTTAAGAAACTTTTGTTCATTTGAGAAAAACGCTGCTAATTCTAATAGTCCCGCAATCCCTGATGCATTGTCATCCGCACCGTTATGAATTTTATTCTTTTGCGTTTTATGATCTCCTCTTGAAAACCAACCACCAAAACCAACGTGATCGTAATGAGCTCCAACAACTATCACTTCGTCTCTTAGATCAGGGTCTGTACCCTCCAATAAACCAATAACGTTTGAACTTTTACTCCTTTGGGGGATTAAATCAGTATTCAATAATACCTTTATATGCGGAATATAAAAAGAACCATTCTTCTGGTTTGAGAGCTTTTCTTCTAAGCTTTTCATATCCCTTCCAGAGTAGTTTAAAATCTTCTCCGCTATGATTCTTCTAAGAATCACAGCTTGAATACCCGAGTCAGTAAATGATGCATCAAATCGCCTACCACCAAGATCTGATTCTTCTTTTTGTGACAATGGAGTAGTAAAGATTATTCCCTTCGCACCCTTTTTACGTGCAGTTATAGCCTTATTTCTCAAAGATGCATAATTGTAAAAGGGGCTATCGACATCATAATCCTCTGGGGTATAACGCAATACCAAAACTATTTTATCTTTTACGTCTATGCCATCGTAATCATCATAATTTAATTCAGGAGCGCTTATTCCATATCCTGCAAAAACTAGATCTGCTGAACTATAATCGCTGACTGAAAAACTAAGTGGAACATAATCTTCTTCAATCTTAAGAACATCTTTATTCTGTCCATAATCAATGGTTAGTAAATTTGCATCACCGAGTTTTACACCTGAGGTTAATGAGAAATCCTGAAAATATGTACCGTTGTCTCCTAATGGTTTTAGGCCAGTATTCTCGAATTCAGACGCTATGTATTCAGCGGCTTTTTCGGCTCCTACGGTTCCAGCCCTTCTTCCCTCTAGCTCATCAGAAGCTAGATAACGGACATGTTTTAGTATTTCACTCGGAATTATTTCTGGACTATCAGAACCCCTAGATAAATTTGGGTGAAATGCTACAAAAAGAATAAAAATTATAATAGTCTTCTTCATTATTCCCTATATAAGATAACACACGGGGAAGATGAGATTTTAGAAAAAATAATAATTCTTGAAAATAAAATTACCCCGGTTTACCAACAGTAACCTATCTTTAATGTTACTATTTGACATTATATCCTATTTTTGATATACATTATTTTTCGCGTTGATATTCACTCAAGATTTTCGACATTCTCTAACCGTAAACTTTAGTAATGAGCACAGCGACAAAACCTTCTAATCCCTGGATTCGAAATCCAACATCAGATTTGATCTTCTTTAGCTTCGGCTGGATATTAATTTTTCTACTTCTTTTATTATTTAAACAACACATGACTTTATTAATACTCATTGTCCTCATAACTATTTATGTCCACAGGCACTATACCTTTGCATTGGTTTACGGTCAAAAAGAGGAGTTTGAAAAAAATAAAAGGACATATATTTTTCTGCCGATTTTAGCCGTACTTGTAACTTTTACTTTCCTATATCTAAATATTTTCACCGTACTTGTTACCATTTCTGTAGTATGGACCATGTATCACTCCGTCGCCCAGAAGTTTGGAATTACTAGAATTTATTCCAGAAAGGCGGGGTACGGTATACCTTGGATTGAAAAGGGAATAATCTATTCTTGGTTCATATACCTATTTTTTGCTATTGCAGTAAAGGAACAAGGTACCTTAGTAGGATACCAGGCCGGTAATTTTGTAATGGGCTATGTAGGAGATTATATGCCTTACATCCAAAAGGCGTCGTACGTCTTCCTGGCTGTCGCTATCATTTTCACTCTGATTTACATTTATGAGGAATTTAAAAACCGCCATCGAATAAGTATTGCTAAAAATATATTTGTTTTTTCAATATTGCTTCTCTATGCAATATTTGTCTATTCACTACTATTAGGGTACATAGTCTTCGCGTTCTCACATGCTATTGAATATATAGCCTTTGTTAACATATTTGTAAGTTCTAAATATTCGAGAAATAAAGAATCTCAAAGCTATTTCGCAAAGGCATCACGAAAACCCTGGGTATACAGCTCCCTTTTTTCTCTGGGGATAATTGCGTTGTGCCTTATAGGAAGAAAACTAGATATCAGCGCTTTTGAAATATATATAGTGGGGAGCTCCTTTCTTCATTACATTTATGACGGAATGATTTGGAAGGTTAGGAAACCTGAGGTGGGACAACCCTTTAATCTAAAATACGCATCAACCTAATTTGAAGATTTAGCAGATTATTAGAAATCTGAAATATAAAAATTCGCCCTTCTAATCTTCTAACCTTAAAATATTATTTTGGAAAACGATGAATCCATAAAGATCCTGGTTGATCTAAAATAATATAAATATAATATAACTAATTAAATACATTATATTGTTAATAAATAAGTTTGGTCGCTATTTAAGATAAGAGCGGAGGATTAAAAAAATGAAGGCAATTTGGAAGGACACTATCTTGGCAGAGAGTGATGATACAATCGTTGTTGAAGGTAATCATTACTTTCCAGCTGAAAGTATTAAAAAAGAATACTTTCAGGAAAGCGAAACACACACAACCTGTCCGTGGAAGGGCGTAGCCAGTTACTACAATATCGCTGTTGATGGTGACGTAAACAGGGATGGAGCCTGGTATTATCCACAACCTAAGGAAGCTGCACAAAACATTACAAATTATACTGCATTCTGGAATGGCGTCGAGGTGGTTGAATAACTTCCTATAACGTCATAATAGAGATTTCAATTTAATGGGTACAGAATTAGTATATTTATAAAAAATCTTTACTAGACATTTCGCCTTCGAAAGGCAAACCAGATTAAAAAATTAAGTATGCAACTTGAGGCAATTAAGAGTACAATCGTGTATTTAAAGAACTGTCGTGGCATTAAATAGTATGAAAGATCAAATCTGTTGTTTTTCCAAAGTTCATTATGAAAGAGTATTGGATGGAATATATCTCTCCAGAAAGTAGCAAAAAAGGGCAATATTACTAAAAAACTAAGAATTATTCCAATATTTATTAATGCGTACTTAGCAACACGTCGTCGCTCAAAAGTAAGTATTAAAAGGATCAACGAAACGAAGAACATAACAAACATCTTATCAAAAAGATCGCGAACCTCCGCTAAATGAAGCTTTTCCTTTTTAGTCAAGAATGTTGTAAGGTCCCCTTTATGCAAAAAAAATGATGTTAGATCATTTATCCCATTCACCGTCTTTTCATAACCAATTTCTTCGCAACGCGGATGCCAGTTACAATTTAATTTGTACCAATAAGGAAGATAAACAATGAAGATTAGGGGGATATAAACACCGAGATAAAATAGAGCCGGGAATAAAACTATTTTTTTTATTCTGTTTACCAAATAATCACCCAATAGTGTAAGTGAATTTATGGCATGATTTTTAACTACAATTCTATAATCTTAGATAAAGGTTTACCGCTATATTCTAATGAATCTTCTGAAACGCCCCTAAAAAGATTTATTAGTAAATACAATATATCACCCATTACTAAAATAAAAGGGAACCTAACCCTTTTTTAAATGAAGACTTAAAGGGATTTCAATAAAGTGGAACATTATAAAACCCCCTCTAGCTCCCGATTACAAACAAAAGAAATGGGGCCATTGCTATACCTTATAATCGATATTGTTATTTCAACTGTATATACCCATTAGAATCATGGCTCGATTAATTATGAAATACACATTGGATCGGGAAAATAATCGAATCTATCTATACTGTTAAGATGACATAGACTAATGCAATGAACCCTTTTGCTCACTCCTTTAAATCTGCACCTTCTTTTAAAGAGTAACGTAAAATGAGGTAACCAAGTATAGCAGACAGAAACGATCCCAAAAGGATCCCTATCCTAGCAGTTATTGCGTAACCATGTGCTTCCTCGCCGAAAGCCAGCGATGCAATAAAGAAGCTCATCGTAAAACCAATTCCACACAGGACAGAAAGCCCATATAAACCAGACCAATTCATTTCATCAGGGAGTTTTGTCAGTCCTAGTTTCACGCCTATCCATGTAAACCCAAATATGCCAATTTGCTTACCCATAAAAAGACCAGCAGCAACTCCGAGGGGTACAGATTGCAATAACATAGTTATAGACATACCACCAAGTGAGACACCTGCATTCGCAAATGCAAAAATGGGCATTATTCCGTAAGCCACCCACGGATGAAGTCCATGTTCACACGTTCGAAGAGGTGATTCCCCTTCTTCGTTCTCTGCCCTCATAGGAATAGCAAAGGCGAGTGCAACACCGGCCAAAGTTGCATGAACACCCGACTTAAGAACGCAAATCCATAGAATCACTCCGACCACAACATAAGCAGCTATCCTGGTAATTCCAAATAGATTTAACAAACACAATAATACTAACGACATAGCGGCTAAACCTAATGAAAGATATGATAGATCACTAGTAAAGAAAATTGCTATTATGACAATTGCTCCTAAGTCATCCATTATCGCCAAAGTCAACAGAAAAAGCTTTAGTGAGACCGGCACACGTGATCCGAGAAGCGCTAAGATTCCCAGTGCAAACGCAATGTCAGTTGCAGCCGGAATAGCCCATCCACTTAGAGCAACCTGGTCACCTAGATTTAGCCAGACATAGATTAGTGCAGGAATTGCCATGCCCCCCAAAGCAGCAATTCCCGGCAAAGCAACTCGGGATAAGCTAGAGAGCTGACCATCAACTATCTCTCTCTTTACTTCCAATCCTATGAGCATAAAAAAGATAGCCATAAGTCCGTCATTGATCCACAACAATAATGACTTGGCTATATATAAGGGCCCTACCCTGACTTCTACCGGCATATTCAGCAAAAATTCATAATATCCAGCCAATGGTGTGTTATATATAATCAATGCCAGAATCGCCGCAACAACAAGTATGATTCCACTCGCTGATTCAAGCTTGAGAAATTCACGAAGGGCATTGATTGGGAGAAGACTACTTATAATCATCAAATACTACTTTGTTGATCTATTTTTGATAATATCACTAATACTTTATGAATAATAAAAAATTTTACTTGAAATTTACACGACTAGTATTAACGCTAACTTCAATAAAATTTGAAGCTTATATAATTCTATAACAGGGAGGAACTATCTTACTAATATTAGAGATCAAGAATAATTATCTATCTATGATTCAAGGTATTAATGTTTTTATTGATTCTGAAATGAAACTCTCTGCAGCAAGCTGCAGGGTATCAAAATATAAACTGAGAGTCTCAGCTGTCATTGCTGTAGATGTTAGATATTTCGGGGACAAGATTTATATAGATTTATTCCAACTAATTTGGCATCCTACATTTTTTACTTTGTCTTGATACAAAGTAACAAAAATCAAGACTGCCCAAAAATTTAGCTATAAATCCCTCACTCCGGCTAAAAAATCCAATATTCCCTATCCCCCGCATTTTTTTTAACGCCTGCGTTCGTGATTTACTTAACGCAATTTTTGGAATGTCTATCTAAACCTTTTCCTTTTGGAAAAGGTCTAACCAATGAGATCGTAATATTGAAAATAATTAAACTGTCCTCGAATTGTATAACATCTAATTGCGAGGAGTACCTCGGCAAGCTCAGCACAGGCTACACGACGAAGCAAACTCTATTAGATTCCTCACTCCGTTCGCAATGACAGGCGAGAGGAAACCCTGTAGCAAACTACAGGGAATTCGGTAGTTAAAATCGAAACCATTTGGGCGAGTTCGGAAAACTAAAACAAACTATTCGTTTGACTCCTTTTCTTCAAACTCTTTATAACTAGTATTATCCCTAGATCCTTTTAATAAAGTAATAATGTCTTTGTTTTGTTCAATTTTTTCTTTATTAGCCTTACTTTCGACATTGACAGGCTGTTCGCCCGCACTAGTATCATCTCTTGTTCCATCATGTTCGAAGGTAAGCTCTATCTCTGGATCATCGTCACTGTCATCAATCTTAAATGATTCTTCAACAATGGGTTGACCACTAGACTCTTCATCAACTTCGCTTACTAATGGTACGTCTGCATTATTTTCATTATAAGATCCACCGATTATAGAAGCTGCAAGGCTGCTCGCATTGTTTTGCATACCACCAGAGACCAAAGAAAATTCACCAGACGACCTGTTCAATAGCCCACCAGCAACCAAAGAGAATTCCCCTCCTGCTGTATTTAAAAACCCTCCAGTAATTGAGGAAAAACTACCAGTTAGAGTATTTCGATAACCTGCAACAAATCCTCCGGCACTACTATAAGTATGGCCTGATCCCACTACAAGATTATGTGATCCACTTCTAACCGGGGTAGGATAAAATAATCCGGTTTCATCACCAAGCTCATTATATCCAATGATAAGATTTCCCAATCCGTCAATCGAACCTGATGCAGATCTTTTATTACGAACATGTACATTAACTCCTTCAAAAATCAAATGCGGACCAGAAAGGCCCTCAATTGCACCCGGAACAATTCTCACATACTTTTCCAAATCATGTAATGTCCCCATATTTGCTTTTAGTGAATCTAATTCTTCCTCCAGCTCCCCTATGGTCATATACGCTTCAAATAACCTTTGCTGTTGATCTCCAATTTTTTCTTCAAGTTCTGAAACTCGATCTTCTAAATCCTGCGCATATACACTAGTCGAACAAATCAAAACCAATGGCAGGGAAATAACGGAAATTATCAATTTAATATATTGGAACATAATAAACCTCCCATTCCGCAAATACCCCATTTCTATTAAAAAAGCGAAACATTTGAAAAGATAAGAGCCAAAGACAAGAAACCTCTTATATAATTTAACTTCCTTATACACTAATTTACAACTTTTTTTTACAATCCTAACTATAGTACATATTCGGCAATCGTGTCAATAGTAATATATTCTCCGGTTTCGATTGAAACACTTCATTATAAAATTTTTTTTTAAGGATTTGTACTCGCTATTTCTAAAGCAAAGTTCTCCGAAAAGTAAAGATCTCTTAACCGTCAATTTGAGATTTCTGAAGATTCTAATAGTAATAACCGGATTGTTTGAATTAACGTGCAAAGAAAGAATGGTGAATTTTTTCCCTAAACTCAAAGGCTTAAGAATTAGAGTCCTTTTTTACACCAGAATTGGCGATCGATTTGGCCATGTTCAAAGTTCTTTGTAAGAGAACTGTATATATGGGTCTCCCTCCTAAACCCTGTGCTACAATTGTGGCTGACAAACAGGTGAGGATAAGGGGTAAAATCTGTGAATAGTTTAGGGTCATCTCGATGGCCAAAGCAATCCCTGTCAATGGTGCTCTAACTGTAGCGCAAAATAGAGCCCCCATTCCCGCTACAGCAAAAATTCCAGGATGGACTATTAGGCCTGGGAACCACTCATGCGCAAAGTTACCAAACCATAAACCGAAAAGCGTCCCCAAAGCAAGCATTGGGGCAAATATCCCACCGGGCGCCCCAGAGCCGTAGCTGAATACGGTTGTTCCGAACCTGGCAATGAAAAGAACTAAAAGAACCATAACGGGAAACGCACCCTGAATCGCGTGGGGTATGACCACATACCCACCTCCTATGGTGTTAGGAAAGAGCCATCCCAATAATCCAATTATTCCACCGACAAGAAATCCAGTAAACACATATAACCAACCACGCATACCTGAAAAGAAATTAAGTGACACAATCAACAAGCGGTTAAATAAAAAACCGAAAACACCAAAGATAGCTCCAAATACTATGAACATCCAAAGAGAAGCCAGTGAAGGTGGAGGATATTGTGGCATCACTATGTCTGGGCCTTGACCCATGAGACTACGAAGAACGACGTCAGACATGGCGGATGCGATCATTACAGACTGAAAAGAAAGAAACGTGAATTTAAACTGTGGGCGCATTTCCTCGATTACAAAAAATATGCCTGCCAATGGAGCGTTAAAGGCGGCCGAGAGACCTGCGCCTGCGCCTGCTGCAACCAAGATATGAACTTCATCCTTAGACAATTTGAACCAATCTCCTATCATCGCTCCAATATTTCCGCCAATTTGTATTGTTGGTCCCTCTCTGCCAAGTACCATCCCCGCTCCAAGAGCAAAAATCCCGCCAGTGAACTTCACCGGTAGCACTCGCTTCCACCTTAAGGGACGTAAATCATCCAACGATCCTTCTATTTCTTGAACCCCACTACCACTCGTCTCTGGAGCGAATCTACGCACTATTAAGAACGCTATATAAACCAAAATTGCAGAAAATAGAATTGGAATTGCCCAGGCCAAAACCTCAAAATTCTGGGCCCATCCTACCAATGAAACCCTCCATCTTGTGATATCATTTAATATAATTTGAAAGATACCGCCTAGAAATCCAGTCAGACTACCTACAACAAACGCCCAAAAAAGAACAGGGGCATTCCCTATTTCAGCATCTATGAATCTCTTAAGGGTGCTCCCGGTCTCAATTTGGGGGGAAGAATCACTCGTTGGTAATTCCGTTGTCCCACTGCTAGTTTGATCAGCCTTAGACAACCTCCGATCCTCCTTTAAACACTTTGATTGTTAGAGACTCAACTATATACTGGCAAGAGATTGATCTTTCTAACCATTATATAACGAATTCTGGACACAACACAAGGATATTAATTCAATATTAACAAATAGTTATAAAAATGGTTAACCCTGATACTATGATCACAAACGGTTTTATGATTCTCGTAGGTTAAGTTTTTCAATTATGAAATTAGTTATGTCTTCAGGTTGCTTGGAAATATCTACCGAAAGTACGTTTTCCGGTTCTTCAAGCGTTTCCAATTGACTTTCGAGTAGATCGGCACCTGCAAAATGTCCTTTACGTGAAGATAGTCTTTCCCAAATTGTCTTTTCATCGCCCTTAAGATAGACGAAAATCACATTATCTCTGTCTTGTTTTAAAAATTTACGATAAGTTTTCTTTAAAGCTGAGCAGGTGATAATAGAAGGTTTGTTCTCACTTAAACACTCATCAATCAAATCACGAATTGCTCTAAGCCAAGGCCAGCGATCACTGTCAGTAAGTTGTATACCTTTTCGCATTTTTTCTATGTTTGCTTTCGGATGGAAACCATCGCCATCATAGAAGTTCCAAGAAATTCTCTTTGATAGCATTTTACCGATTGTCGATTTACCAACACCGGCAATACCCATGATGATAATAACCATAACCTGTTATTCAGAACCTTAATAAATAAATTAAGTATTGACTGTTACGCTTAAAGTTAGATACTTAAACCCATCAATTTATCCACTAATCTTATATATTGTGATTTATTGGTATTATCCAAATAGTACCTAATCTAACTCGCACTTGCCTCAATTACTATCATCAGGAGAAAGCCAACAAAAAACATAGCCGTTGCCAGTGAAGTGTCGGGACCTTTATGTGCTTCAACAAGCAGTTCTTCGGTAACAAGGTAGAGAAAGGCAGAAGTGGCAAAAGCAAGTACTATCTCTAGAGCCGCACCGGAAAGTCCCTCCAACAAAGTACCCCCTAATGCAGCCCCAGCTAGTACACAAAGAGCAAGAACTGCCGTAGTAGTAATTACTCTTTTTCTGCTAACACCTCTACCAATAAGTGACGAAGCCACTGAAAGACCGAGTAACAACAATTCGATTGTTAAAGCTATAGTGATCATTACACCCTGCTTAACTCCGACGGAAAAACTGACCCCGACCAATAATCCATCAATAAACATGTCAATTCCCGTAGCCATTAAAAGACCAGTAGAACCATCATCCTTTTTCTTCTTACTTTCACCGATTTTATCGATCAACCTTTTCAACCCAATCATCAAAACCACGCCCAGAGAAAATCCAAAAATTATTGGAACAATCCTTAGTTCGCCGACAAGCTCAGGCAAAAGCTGTAATGCAACCGCAGAGAACACAACCCCTGCAGCAAAATGCTGAATGATAATCCTCAGTCCCTGTCCAGGTGGTCTATATGAAGAAATGATTCCACCTATAATTACCGCAATAACCGGTATCAATGTGAACATTAAAATTTTTCCTACAGAGTCATCCACAGTGAATTCCTTTTAGATCCCGATTAAATCAAATTTTAGAGCGCAAACGCAATAAGTATTAATAATTACGATATATTTCCCCATTTGTATAAAAAGTAAATGAAACTCCGTGCAGTCATTGCTGTAGATGTTAGATATTTCGGGGACAAGATCTATAAAGATTTATTCCAACTAATTTGGCATCCTACATTTTTTACTTTGTCTTGATACAAAGTAACAACCCTTCGACCTAGCTCAGGACAAGAC
>JALLOG010000409.1 GCA_027717645.1 Desulfobacterota bacterium AH_259_B03_O07 | reverse complement strand
TAATTATATCAATCTATAGAATTCTATAATATGAATAGCGTACAAAAGGAGAAGAGACAAGATGGCAAAAAGAGTATCGGCAATGGAGGTAAGAAAGCGTTTCGGAGAAATAATGAATGAAGTTTCTTTAAGAGACGATGAATACATTATTGAAAGAGACGGTAAACCAATGGCCGCAGTAATCCCCATTTGGAAACTCGAGCAGCTTGAAAAAATGAAAAAGGAATTTTGGAAGAAGATCGAGGAGTTTCGAGAAATAGGGAGCAAGACAAAACGGGAAGAGCTTGAATCGGTAATAAATGATGCTTGGAAAGCAACGAAGAGTAAACAATAGTCACCTTTATGTTCCGTATTGTCCTTGATGCCAATATATTTGTAAGTGCTATTCTTAGCCCCAGTGGAGTTCCTGCTCAAGTGCTCAACGCTTGGCATGAAGGCTTTTGTGAATTAGTCATATCTTCCTCGATAATTGAAGAAATAAGAAGGGTGCTTAATTATCCAAAACTCTCGAAAATCCACAAGAAGAGCGCTAAAGAGATAGACCTATTTTTAGAAGATCTTGAAATTCTTTGTTTTGTTGCCCCGGAGAAAAGCTCATTATCTATATCGGACGACCCTTCGGATGACAAATATATTATTGCTGCACTGGAAGGAGAAGCAAAATTTCTGATAACAGGCGATAACGACCTTCTGAAAATTCAAGAATATGAAGGTATTAAAATAATTACCCCAAGAGAGTTCTTAATTGAGTTTGAGATGATTAGAAATAAGAAATGAAAATAATGATTTC
>JALLOG010000408.1 GCA_027717645.1 Desulfobacterota bacterium AH_259_B03_O07 | reverse complement strand
ATCGTATCACTAATAGGTTCTTTGCCCAACCGCCCTTTTTCTTTTAAACTTTTATGAGCTGCAATAGTACGCAAGATTAACTTCGGGAGGATACCAAAATGAAATGGATACTTTTGGCTTTAGTAGTTTTATTATGTTGGAGCTCTGAAGGAGCTTCTGAAGAACCCGAAAAGTTTGTGAATACTTTTATAAATCCCCATTGGACTTGCTCATACCTAGAACGAAACAAAATTCGCTTTAGTTATTATCAAGAAGAAGAAACGTGTAAGAAGTTTTGTAAAAATGGAAATTGTCTTGAAGTTATCCAAACAGAACTGCCAACAACTATCAAAGTATGTCGGTGCTTTGGGGTATATGAAGATACTTTCTACACTAACCTCGCCAAATGCACAGAGGCAGCCAGATGTCCTACTGGAGCGTATCAAGTAATGAACCTTGAAGATATATTGGGTATACACGTTGAACAATGGATTTGTGTGGATGAAAAGGAGCACAAGATTTATATGGAGCGAAGCGTTTGCAAAAAGGAGTGTCCAAGTAAAAAGTGCGTACCAAGGGAAGAAAAATTCGGTGAAAGGCCAGAAGCAGAATCAAATTGAAAAATACTTATAACAAATGATACTGATAGGACTATTCTGCGAAACGTGTTTCGTACCTCTGGCGCTCTTATAAAAAGATAACAAAAACCTAACTTAATTCCCATTCCGCCTCATCCCATTAAGTGAATACTCCTTATTCCCAAAGAAAAACTTATACTCCACAAAAATGATGGGGTAGACATGAAATCTCCT
>JALLOG010000407.1 GCA_027717645.1 Desulfobacterota bacterium AH_259_B03_O07 | reverse complement strand
CCGTGTCTTTCATCCCCCACTACTAGTGGGGGCTTTCAGACACAATGTAGTAATTGTTAAAAACTTTTTCTGATATTCTATTTTGTGGGTCTTGCTTGTTTCTTGATCATTTTTAGTTAAATGTTTTTTTTGATTATGTATTATTTTTGCTTTTGCAGATACTTCTTGAGTCTCATCTTTTTTCTTTTTCGTAGTTTCTTTATCTATATTGGTCTCTTTGGCACTGCTCATGGATGAGATATTTGGAATTTCTGAACTATCCTCTTTATTTGATAATCCTATGTGAGTGAACAAATAAAAAAGCGCAATTCCAATAATGCATCCTAGGAACATAGATACTGCGCTAAAGATAATAATTTTGGGATCTTTTAAAGCAACCCTTTTTGAATTGGTTGGGGCTGCTGCTGAAGTCTTATTCTCCTGAGTGGGAGAAGTAGAGCTTGAAGGTAATTTGATGGTTTTACTATCTGAATCTCTAGCCTCACTTATGGTTTTAGATATGCTAATTTCGAGTCTTTCAAGTCGTGAATCAAGTTCTTTCTGAGCAGATCTGAGTTCTAAATCATATAAATTTTTTATAGCCTCAAGATTATTAATATCTTCACTGCTTGTTTTCTCTGATAAGTGATTTAACTCTTTTGTATAATTTATGTATTCATTAATAAGTAATCTGAGGTCATTAATGTATCTATTCAAATCTTGAAGAGACTCTGGAGTTATTTCAACGCGAGCAATAAATTTTTCGCTGATCTTTTTCTCTAACTCCAGCAAACTTATGGTAAAATTTCCTAGATTCTTCTGAAACTCGGTTGATT
>JALLOG010000406.1 GCA_027717645.1 Desulfobacterota bacterium AH_259_B03_O07 | reverse complement strand
TGCTACCACAGGGAATCCTAGAATGTCATTGTTTGAGAACGGTGGTTCCCAATGGACTTTTGACTACAATATTACTGATAATCAACTGGAGTTTAATGAAACAGGTGCAGCAGCCCATTTGGTTATAGAAGATGCAACTGGCAACGTCGGCATAGGAACCACCTCACCTTCCTCTCTTCTTTCAGTGCAAGGTAACGCCTTAATTTCCGGAACAACTACTGTACAGGGATTGATTGCAACGAGCAGTATAATGATTGGGGCAGGAGATTCATTTGCGAAATTAACAATAAAAAGCCCGTTAGAAGGCACTCCTTTTTCATTATCTCCATTGGTTGGTCATGACGGTATTTATATTGAAGATTTAACAGAGGCAGATGCAGCCGGAAGTATTGGAGGTTCTATAAGTTTTTCAGGACCTGTTCGAGCTGATAGAAGATATGCTGCCATCGCTGCTGTAAGAGAAGCTGGCGATGCGGATTTCATTGGTTTGGCATTTTATACACACGACAACACAAACTCTACAATTGATATGCGGGAATCTTTTAGAATAGCCAATGATGGTAATATTGGTATTGGTTCAACCACCCCAACAGGCCTTCTCTCTTTAGAAAACACCGGCAGTAGTCCTACTGTATATATATCTGATGAACTAAACGACACCTCTCCATTTGTAATTGATGCGAGTGGAAACGTAGGAATTGGGACTGTGAGTCCCGGGGCACCACTTCAAGTTACTGGCAATGTTTGGATTAGTAATTCTGGTACTTTAGCAGTTGATGCTATTCAGAATTTTGGTAACTCTACTACTCTGACACTCGATAGT
>JALLOG010000405.1 GCA_027717645.1 Desulfobacterota bacterium AH_259_B03_O07 | reverse complement strand
ATTTGGAGGTTCTACGGTTAAAACGAAAAGTAAACTCATCCAGGTAATAATCCAGATGCGATGCACCAACAGCACCATGATGTGTTCCCAACAACCATCGTTTCAACAAAGCAACAACTCGGTTAACCGAAGGCAAAAGATTCTTGCCAATATCAGATTCTTGGCGGATGACTGTATGAGTATAGCCCAACTTTCCCAATCCGTTGTATCCACGCCATCCATCTGTGTGAACCACAGAATTGGGTTCAACACTTTTCTTCACAGCCTTATTGAGACTTTCTGCGCAAGCATCAACAACCCGTTGAAGACGTATTCGTCCGATTCGTTTTCCATCTTTTTGTGCCGCAACAACTACCAATCCCTTCCCATCAGCTCCACGGCCTCGTTTCCCTTGTTCCGGCCCACCAAGATAAGTTTCATCGACTTCGATTATGCCCGAAAGACGGTCACGGCCAGGTCGCACCATGGCACAACGCAATTTATGCAACCAACTCCAAGCAGTTCGATAACTGCCGAAGCCTAGTGTCTGTTGCAATCCAAGAGCACTCACTCCATGTTTTTGATTTGTCATATACCACATTGCTCGAAACCACATCTTCAAAGGTTTGCTTGTATCTTGAAAAATCGTACCGGCGATTACCGAAGTTTTATATCCGCACTTTACACAGTAATACAAATCCTGGCTAGTCTTCCATGCCTTTCGATTCTCACATCGAGGGCATTGAAAGCCATCTGGCCATCGCAGTTCAAACAGATATTCGCGACATGCTTTTTCCGTGGCAAATTGCCGTTCAAATTCCATGAGATTTCGTGGGTAAGATTCCA
>JALLOG010000404.1 GCA_027717645.1 Desulfobacterota bacterium AH_259_B03_O07 | reverse complement strand
GGTAGGAGGAGGCGCAGATGTTGCTGAATACATGACGGCCCAAAACCCGGAATCTCTTACCCCCGGAGACCTTTTGATTGTGGATCAAGATTCAGATGCAATGGTAACCAAATCAGATGGAACCCTAAAAGACACAAGAATCATAGGAATCGTATCCACCAACCCCGGCCTTATTGCAGCAGGTGGAGAAGTAGAGGAATCTAAAGACAATCAAGTATTAGTAGCGCTCGCTGGCCGCGTGCCCCTTAAAGTCAATTTTGAAGGCGGTGAGATTAAGAAAGGCGACCGCCTTACCTCCTCGTCCATTGAAGGCGAGGCAATGAAGGCAACCTCATCTGCATACACCATTGGTATTGCACTCGAAGACTTTGATGGAGATATGATCAATGAAGATGGAACAGTAACATATAATTCGGGAGGCGAGATTCTTGTATTCATAAATCTTACCTACTCAAAACTCTCCCCAGATATAAAAGAGGGAACTGTTGCAGGCGAAGCCATGAGAGACCTCAATGGCTCTGACCTTATAAATGTAGGAGCAATCAAAAGCGCAAACGGCCAGTGGAGCATTGATGCCTCCGGCAGATTAATTGTTGAAGAAATTAAAACAAAGAGACTTGAGGTTGGAGATTCAGAAAACCCCCAAGGCATCACTATTTATGATCAAGATACAGGAGAGGAATATTGTGTAGGAGTTAAAAGTGGTGAGTGGGTTAAACAGAAAGGAAAATGCAACAGTACCTCGGCTCCCGACTCTGCCCCCAAAGAGCAGTCTCCCGAAATTGCAAACACTACCGAAGTTCTTGAGGAACCCCAGCTCCAACCT
>JALLOG010000403.1 GCA_027717645.1 Desulfobacterota bacterium AH_259_B03_O07 | reverse complement strand
AATGTAATAACTGTCTTTTGATTACATTTGAGGCAGATATTCCTTGGCTTCTTGCTTTTGACCATCCTGTATATAGACTTAATCCACCGAATACCGGAACCATTATAACCCAATACCAAAAACCATATTTTGGTGAAATATCTGTAATGCCAATCCCGATAGCAGAAAGAGCTATTAGGGCGATTATTATTATTTCATTAGCATTTAGTCGCTTGATGATACTCTTCGATTCAGTCATATTCTTTTTACTCCTTCTTGTTCTGATTATATAATTTCTAGAGTAATGTTTTCAAAGTACTAGTTAAAGATCATCTTAGTTTATAAATTATAATCAATAATTGTCAACTCCTTTCTTATCCTCTTCTCTTGCGATACGTGTTCCTTCCTTAACATCAACGAATCTTAATAAAACTGCTCCTATTACAAAAAATGATATCAGAGAAAGGATGCTCAGACGGCTCGACCCGGCCATCTGACCAACAAACGCGAAAATAAGGGGACCAAGCGTTCCGGCGAACTTTGAGCTCATTCCATAAAAACCGAAGAACTCTGCTGTTTTGGCTTTGGGAAGCATAGAACCATAGAGGGAACGGCTAAGAGCTTGTGTTCCTCCTTGGACCGTGGCTACCATAAAACCTAATATCCAGAAGTGTAATGCAGTTGACATAAGATAACCACCTAATGAAATAAAGGTGTAAACAATTAATCCCAAATAAATACAGGGCTTCGTTCCAATCTTTTTTGCTAACCAACCGAAGCCAAATGTAAAGGGTATTCCGATGAATTGAGTCATCAATATTGTGCCAATAAGGGTGTTTCGGTCAATTCCTATTTCTGCAC
>JALLOG010000402.1 GCA_027717645.1 Desulfobacterota bacterium AH_259_B03_O07 | reverse complement strand
AGGAGACTACAGGGGAGCCATACAGGACTTCAATAAGGCGATTGAGATTAATCCTGATGCGTTTGGGGTATCGGGGCACGGCAAGGCTTTGGTTTACACTAACAATGGGGACGGCACATTTACGGATAATTTCACGACGTGGATGTGGGAAATAAAAACTAACGTAGGGGGCAGCGTACACAATGTGAACAACACTTTCTCCTGGACTACTGGTACTACGTTGCCGACCGGGACTTTGTTTACAGTGTTTCTGGACACTTTGAACAATAAATGTGATGGCGATGAAACTACTGCTTGCACAACTGATGCGGATTGTACCGGCATCGGCAATGAGTTATGCGGACTTGCCGGTCATCGAACCTGGTGCATTCCGAATGTAAAGGTGTTGGTGAGCATACAGGATCATAGTAAGGCTGCTGCTCCCAAGAGTAGTGTTCCTGGCCTGACTTTCCCATTGGACTACTGGTCTGCTACTACAAATGCCAGCGGTACCCTCGGGGCGTTTTTCGTCAGTTACTCCAATCTCGTCGTGTTCGTAGCGGATAAGAACTTAAGTAACCACGCCCGCGCGGTTCTCTGCAAGTGATTGGTCATTTGATCATTTGAAAATTTGATCATTTGATAAATGGGCTTTGGGGGCAGGAGCATTTACCACTGCCCCTTTATTTAAGCAGCGTTTAAATGTGAGGTATGATTCCTGTACTGGATGCATATCTCTGAAACTGGTCTTCCAGATATACCTTCGAGTACTATCTTTGTCTTTGTTTTAGAATCCCATCTTCTCCGCTTCATGACCTCCCCCTATAACACTAGAACACTGCCATAGTTTATTTTAGAGAA
>JALLOG010000401.1 GCA_027717645.1 Desulfobacterota bacterium AH_259_B03_O07 | reverse complement strand
GCTCAATACCTATTTGGTTGTTGAGGTAGTCACGCACGAGTTTTTTTGGAAATGAATTGGGTTTCCAAGTTCGTTCCTTACCATTGTAGAATGCTTTTTCATAGAGAATCGAGACAATGAGTTCACTCAGATCATAGTAGGCCCCCAGTGATAGAATGAAAAGAGGTTTGTTCCCGAGTTCTGATGCAGCTCTCAATACATATGATCCGGCCACCGAAAAGCCTATAATTCCTATCTTGTCTTTATCTACATAGTTTTCACCCTGTAAAAATCTGAAAGTGTGCCTTATACGATCAATGTCATTTGATGTAAAAACACTGCTGCGAATCGTAAAAGATTGAGGGATCGCAACTCCTATTCCTGCTCTGGCTAATGCTTCTGCGAAATTAACCAGTCGAGGGTCCTTTGATCCTTTATCTGTAAATCCGGGAAACAGTATGACGAATGATGATTTCTTGGTACCGATAGATCGATAGATGTCAACTATCTGTGTGGTGTAATCGATTTTATTAGAATGAGCCGTTCCATTCTGTCGTTTGAATTCTATCTCATTCATTTGAAAATCGTACTTTCCCCATTCAAACCACTTTGGTACGCCGGGGACAACATGAGAAATTATATAACCTGTACGATAAAGAGCCGGCCCCCAGAGTAACAATAATAATAAAATCAGGACTAAAAATGCTTTAAGGGTTAAAGATAGAATTTTTCGTTTATCGTTGAGATATTTCTTCATTGCTTTAATTGTACAATAGTGGAATTGTTAGTAAAAAGAATTATTCAAAGACAAGACAATTTGATGATTGTAGGAGCGCCATTCCTGGCGCGATTATTATATCCC
>JALLOG010000400.1 GCA_027717645.1 Desulfobacterota bacterium AH_259_B03_O07 | reverse complement strand
ATGTAGGCCTGCACACCGATCTTGAAAAAGGATGGTGGGCTACGCTATCTTGCTGCAAACAGCTCGGGAAAATCAAGATTATTGTACAGATTTGCGTGTTAAGAATCTACTATCTTTAGTTGTGATCACTAGGGTATCAATTGGACCACCTACCTTCGGGAAACGAGGTTCAAACCTCATTTGGTCAATGGAAGATCTGATTAAATGGCGAGAATAATCAACTGCATCTTGAATATTCATAACAGTAAATACAGGGTTAAATTCCCGCTGGCTTAATAGACGATTAACCACAGCAGTATCACCACCTCGAAGAATCCCGTAATCCAACGCACCGGTATCTTTTTTAATATTCATTCGCTGTGCTTCGCCTTTTTTAACATTGACGCCAATAACAAAAGGCTCATTGTTTTCATAACCAGCTACCACAAGACCTACATTTGCTGTCGGTTCCTGCGATCGAAGATACTTTAACAAAGATTGTGCTAAGTCCTCGGGAGTAGAGGGTGATTCGGTGGTTAGGTGAAACTGCTCTATGTAGTGTGCGATAGGCATATCTTTTACAATCGCATCTCCAAAAGCACCTACACCAAAACGATTATACAGCAGAAAAACTTTATCCGCCGCATCGGAAATAACAATATTTGTTCGAACTGTAACCTTGTTATTAGGATTTTTAGGATCTTTATCTTGTTGTGAGATTGTTCCGGTCGTACGACTATCGCCTGAGAGAATAATCCCCGTCGGGACATAAACGCTGATAATCAAAGACATAATCAATTTTAAATATAATGATTGACTAAGTTATATCAAGACACAGTAGTTAATTCCAGCGCTCCCATGATT
>JALLOG010000003.1 GCA_027717645.1 Desulfobacterota bacterium AH_259_B03_O07 | reverse complement strand
CCATTTGATCCAGATTATTGTGTAAAAACATCTTGACTTTTAAGACGGTATCTGACCCCTGAGCTGCATCGAAGGGTCGAAGGGTTGTTACTTTGTATCAAGACAAAGTAAAATAATTTAAGGTTTACAAATTCTGTCCACAAATTACGTACATCTACGGTGATGACGCACCAGTCTTGTCCTCTCGAAAATTATCTTAAACCTCATTCAGGACTAATGGCTAAGCAAACCCTATCTTGACTGTCATTTCGACTTTATAGAGAAGTCCTTGATTCGAACGGAGTGAAAATTCTTAAGATCTCTCACTTCGTTCGAGCTAACGTGTGGGCAAATAATTGTCATTAGAAACCCTGGATAGAGTGACGGCGAAATATGAATTCAAACCTGATGGGTCTCTAATAAGTTAATAATGGTGTTTTTCTAAGATAAGTCGGGTTAACAAGCTGTTCAAGTATAAAGTGAGCCACGTCGGCACGGGAAATCTTCCCTGCTTTCACCCCTGTCATATCAGTAATAAGACGATATTCTCCTGTAACCAGTCCATTTGTGAGAAAACCGGGTCTAACTATTACCCAATCAACTTCGCTCGCTTTTATCAATGACTCTTCTCTATCCTTGTCTTCATATATAGTCTTGAGAAAAAATGGATTAAAAATTTTATCGTAGAGAAAGCCCCCATGATTCCTGCTGTCACCGGCACCTACACCTGTGACGGTGATCAATTTTCTAATTCCATGTACTTTCATCGAAGAAAGCACATTTTTCATTCCATCGGAAAAAACAGTTACCGGTTTACGAGTGGTTCCAATACCTATACTGCAACAAATTGCATCCTGACCTTCCACAGCTACTTCTACAGAAATACGATCAAGAATATCACCTTTAATCACCTTAAACTTTTCGTCAATCTTTTTTAACCTTTCCGGCTTACGTACTAAGGCTGTTACTGTGTGACCTTTATCTAATGCCTGTTCTAACAACCTCATGCCGATACCCCGCGTGGCACCAATTATCAAGATTTTCACTAAAAGATTCCCCTATGATGATAGAATTGTGTTGTGCAAGCAATTGAGTGACTTTAAAGCTTATTTTAGAATAAAGTAAAATCGAGTTATGTAATTAAACAATAGAGATTTTTAAGCATTACTCGTCAAGGTTAGTAGAAATCAATTCACACGTGTAAGTTTGAAACTAGTAGAATCTTTTTCTTTACCTTGATCATATAGAGTCCATTTTTCAACAATATTGTTATTGTCAACAAAGGAAATAGTTAGTGCATGCATATGAGGCTCTTTGCTTGCATTTATTTCGCTATCTGGTGCAAGTTCAAAATCCATACTCTTTTCATCAGCGTTTTTCAGGTCCATTTGTGGTTGATTTCCAAGCATGCAGTAATGAGTCATTGATAATTTACCGTCTTTATCGTGGTAGACAGATACCATTTCGTGTGGAGTTCCTGCGAAAAGCGTTTCCACGATGGCGCTTCCACCTGATGTCAATTTGTATACCATTGTAACTTTCTGATCTTCCAATTCCACTCCTCTATTCATGCTGGTCATTCCTTCCCATACTCCCACAATTTGCTTAAGTCTCTCGAAATCTTGTGAACCTTTGTACCCCTCTTCATTTTTTTCAACAGATATAGACGGTGGATTTGTCAAAAGAAATAATAAAAATAAGGAAACTATAATTCTAGTTAAATTTATCACGGTTTATGCCCTCCTATTTTTTCCCATCATTAGTTAATTCACCCGTTTAACAAAAAATGGAATCCAATATTCTATAATTCAACATTATTATAAAATATCATTTATAGATGATTCAAGTATTAGATATTTAAATTTATTAATTGGTCGTAATTCTAATCAGATTCATTCTGATCTAATCCCTATACATTCCCTAGTACTTCATCTAGCCAATCAAAAGCTCTTTGGAAAGATATTTGCTTTCCAGTTGTCTGGCAATGACCACCTGCTCCTTCGGCAATAGTGAGTTTTACAAACTCATATGGACAATTAAGATACTTAGCTAGAAGTTCTCCCTGCCCTGAAGCTATGACGTCCGACTCGTTATCGCAGATCAAACATGGACAACGAATCTGGCCCAGAAGCTCTGGACCCGTCCTATAATCCATGGTTTGCAACAAAAATTCTCTAACAGTTTTCGCTCCATGTGCAGCCATTCTGGGAAGAATTTTTAACCGACCATCAATTGTTTCAGTCAACTTGTCAAATTGTTCATAGTCCTGTGTTGCAATCTTCATAGCTATGTTGAGTCCTGCACTTAACTTTGGTGTTTTATTTTTGTTCATCTGCTGACACCCATTAATTAGGTTTACTAGTTGCTAAATATTTAATTACTATCACGATCCAAAAAATCTTAATTTGGTTAATATTTCTAAAATTAATAGTATTTATTCTAAAGGAGTATCATCCAAATTCGCCCATTCTGCCATCGACCCATCGTAAACTTTTGGTATTGGGTAGCCAACTAACTCCAGTGCAAAAGCCACTAACGCGGCTCTCACTGCCGCCTGACAATGTGTGACGAGAACGTTACTCTCATTAACTCTGGCCTTGTCAAGAAGCATCTTAATCTCTTCAGCCGATCGGAAACTTCTAACAGCTTCAGGATCTTTAGAGTTGTCAAGAAGCAGATTCCACTCTAAGTGAACAGCTCCCGGTATGTGTCCTACCCTTTTATTTCCATGAGCCGCCCTACCCCAATACTCATCTTCAGATCGAACATCGAGAACCTGCCAATCAGCATTATTGAAATTTTCTTTTAGTTCCGCCAGCGTCGCTATACGTTCCTGGCTTGGTTTAGCTTCAAAAGTTTTAACTTTTGTGGCATGCTTTGGCGCTTTGTAGGAAACAGGAAACCCAGCTGAAACCCAACCCTGCCAACCACCGTTTAGAACCTTAGCATGGTCATGACCGTAGTATCGAAGAACCCACCACAGCCTTGTAGCGAGAATTGAACCCCAATCATCATATAGTACAACTGTTGATTCTGAGCCTATACCCATTTCCATCGCTAACTCTTTAAATTCATCAGCACCTGGTAAGATTTTGGTTAGTCTCCCCTCCTTATCTTTGGCTTTAACATATGCATGACCGGGTCGACACACAGCCCCTGGGATATGGGCCCTTGCATAAGACCCCTCGTCCCAGGGACAATCAATAATCAAAAGGTGGGGATTGTCCTTATTTTGTTTGAGCCATGCTACGCTCACGAGATGATCAGAATTCACGTAAGACATTTTATCATCCCTCCTCTGTTTGTAGTTGATAACAACTATTAGTAGCTGTTAAATAATTTCATATTCCCATCCGAATACATAAACACATTATATTTTTATATCTTTTAACATGCGCTTAAATAAAAATTAACTCCAAATTAATACTATTTCTATAAATTGTTTTCAACTCATTACTATCACCTATCTATTCTTAAGTCCAGGGGCCGCTTACAAAGCGATGCGCCTGAGGCCATTCCAAGTATAAGTAATTCCAATATAATCATATTATAAGAGAGTCTTACAACTTTCTAGTTTTCAGATCTACTAACTCTAATTCACAACATGTGGCATAAAATCATCATGTTGATCATCTGATTAAATTTCTACTGAGATGATAAGTTATCTATTTCGACTTTATAACACGCTCATTTGATCTTTTAGTAAATATTATTCTATAATTTATCGACCAATTTCGAAATAAGACCTAAGTGAGGTTCATATAATCAAAAACAAATTTCTAAAAATTAATATACTAATTACCTTTAATCTCATAATTGCTCTAGGATGTGCTTCAGTTTCGCAAAATGAATTTAGTAATGATTGCAAGTCCAACAAAGTGTTAGAAGACATTGTCGGTACCGGTGAATCAAAAGCCGATGCATTAGAAAATTTTAGGGATAACGCCAGAAAAGCGTGCTATGAAACTTGTAAAAATAGTACTTGTAATCTGGATGGAAACGAAGTTACATGTAGCACCACAGATCCAAAGAGTAGTTGTTGCTACTTAGAAAAGTGGGGTAGTGAAGATAACCTACCTTTAAAACACCCTCAAGGTGGATGGCAGTTGTCATCCAAAATAGAATGTCATTGCAGGTGCGGAGGATGTGCCGATAAAAAGCCAAGGCTCGTTTTTGCACCGCCATTTCAATCAGAAATAAAGAAGAAACGCACTGACGCTGAAAAAGAAGTCCTGTCCAAGGCAAGGGATTGGTGTTCAGAATACGAGTGTATAAGATTCAAAGGAAACGAAGGTAAAGAATGTACTGTAGCAAATGTAGATCCTGCGCGTGAACACATAAAATCTCCCCCTGATGACGATGATAATTTCATTTCGACTTATATTCTGGAAAGCTGCGAATGCAGATGCATGTAAAATATAAATAGAAAAACATTCAAGTATCTATCTAGCTGTTCTCTTCTAGAGGATATTTATAGTAAGAGAAGAGTAATAAAACTATAGTTTAGATAGAGATCAATTATAAAAAGGTATTATCACTTTAAACATTTAAAGTATACTAATATATTTCAGATTACATTAAGTCAGAGTAAGCGATGCAATGTTCTAAACGATTATAAGATATTGATTAAAAGTTATATTAATTGTCTTATGTATTTGTTTTTAGATATGAAAGGAGATTATCATGCGCGTTATTGTTGCAAGACCTAGGGGATTTTGCGCAGGTGTTGATAGGGCTATCGAAATAGTTGAAAGAGCACTTGAGAAATACGGTCCTCCGATATATGTACGTCATGCTATAGTTCACAACAAAAGGGTAGTAGAATCCCTTGAAAATAAAGGCGTGCGGTTTGTTGAAGAGCTTGATGAAATTAAGGATCAAAGAGTCCCTATTATTTTCAGCGCCCATGGAATTAGTCCGGCGGTTTGGGATGAAGCGAGTGCAAGAAATCTCAAGGTCGTTGACGCAGTTTGCCCACTAGTAACAAAGGTACATAACGAGGTGAAACATTACGCTGATATGGGTTATACCATAATCCTAATAGGTCATAGAAACCATGTTGAGGTCATAGGAACGAGTGGAGAAGCTCCTGATAAAGTTGTTGTTGTAGAATCGGTGGAAGAAGCAGAGAAAATATCGGTCCCCGATCCTGATAAAGTAGCATTCGTCACTCAAACTACTTTAAGTGTAGATGATACTAGGGCGATAGTCGAAGCTCTCAATCGACGTTTTCCGAATATTGTAAATCCATCTAAGCTGGATATATGTTACGCAACTCAGAATAGACAGGATGCAGTCAAAGAGCTTGCGAAATTGGCTGATGTTATTTTTATTATGGGTTCGCCAGAGAGTTCCAACTCTAATCGCCTGGTAGAAGTAGCAAAGTCTTGTGGGGTTAAGGAAGCTTATTTAATAGAAGGTCCTGATAATCTTGATAAAAATACGTTTAGAGATGATACAGTCGTAGGACTCAGTTCGGGTGCGTCAACTCCTGAAGCCGTAGTCCAAGAAGTTATTGACCGTTTGAGTGAATTCGGGGTGACTAACGTTGAGGAGCTCGAAGGTAAGGAAGAATTTACAATCTTCCCTTTTCCTGAGTCCTTGGAAACTAAAGAAGATTTGAGATCTTGAGAGTCTATTCAGAAATAATCTTAATAGTCATGTTAGCTGGATGAATCTTATCAAGACATTAATATCTTAAACAAGATTCAAACTAACATACAATTTTAACATTATCATCAACTGAATAACGCAAATGCTTATCTCGTTGACTTTTCAATTCAAAAAGTGTAATTTCTCGAGATTCTGAACAAAAATCATAAACATCTAAGTATTTATGGCTAAAACTTTATTGCAAAATACTAGTATTGTTATTTTGGGTGCTTGGAACGTAGGTATTTTAAATACTCAATGGTTTAAAATTCATTTTCCGGAATTTCTCACCGAACCAGAAACGCCCGTTGAAGTTGCTTTAGGACCTAAGTACGAAATTAGATTTACACTTAGTCATATACTTATTTATGTTAGTTCTGATAGGATAATGCTATTTCCAAAACAAGAAAATGACCAATGTTATGAGAATATAACTAAATTGTCGACAGGGATTTTCAATAAACTACCACATACTCCTATATCTAACATAGGTCATAATATTGCATATCAGTTGGATAATAATGAAAGTTTTAAGTTATTTAAAGTTGATCAACTGAGGACTTACAAAGAATTTTACAATGAAAATTTAGAAAGCGAATATTTTAGTTCCCAACAAATTAAACATATTATCACTTTTGAAGATCATATATTAAACCTAACTTATGACATGGATCAAGAACGAAACATATTGTCATTTAATTTCCACTATGACGTTAAAAACACTTCAAAAATTAAAAAGTTCCTTTCAGATTTCAGAAAAAATTTACTTGAATCTAAAGAAATTTTTAATAAACTAGTGGAGTAGACATGTTAACATCCTTCCAAGCCAACGACATTTTTGATACAACTTATACACAAGACACTTTAAAAACAAATGCGCAGTATGATAAAGCAATTTATGGAAAAGCACTTGAACAAGTTACAGATATAAATGAACGAATAGAACCATTTTTAAAAGGAACTCTAAAAGAATCCAATGAGTCTTTCACGATTGAAATAAAAGATTTTCCAGATCCAGCAGCAGAACAAATAAAGAGTTCGATTCATGCTATAAAATTACCTAACAAATGGGTAAAAGAAGGAATTAAACCTCCAAATTTTTTGAGCAAGGAAATTGCAGAACAGATTGCTGTCTATATTTACACTACCTTTCATTTGTTCCCAAATAGAGTAAGCGCATCCATTGAAGAAGGTGTATTTCTAAACTATAGAAATTTTAATAAAGAAAAAGACCTGTCTTTGGAAGTCTATAATGACCTGGAAATTGCAGCAATAATCAATCAAAACGATAAAATATTGAAAACTTTTGATATAAAATCCAAAGATCCTGAAATTTACAGTCAGATTATAAAATCTTTTTATGAATAGAAATTATCCTAATGATCTGAAAATAAAGAATAGAAAAAAACTACCTACCACGGAATTTATGGATAATGAAAAGTTATTCCGGGCATTTGATGAGAGGGATTTGGACGAAACTGATAAAATAAAGTTAGAAACTGTTAGGTTTCCTGATTTCTCATGTGATTGGAGTAGATTTTCAAAACCAGGACATATCAGATATAGAATTAATGGTAGCATGACAGATGGGTGTTATTCATTCACAGTTTTAACATCTAGATACAAAGAAATAGCTACACCTGTCCATGATCCAATATCTGATGATAAATTCCCAAATTATGCTCATGTTGAGGTTAGAGAACTATCTGAAGGAGAGAGTATATATTTTGAACCTCCTAAAAATAGAAAAAGAAGAACGGGTAGTTCAAAACAAAGAAGATTGGAGTATAGGCAGAACATGGTAAATAATTTATTTATAGACCTAAATCCCTCTGAACAGCTATAGTATTAAAATTCATAATTGCCCACACATTCTTATTGCTATTCTGACATAATATATTTATAAAATAAAAAAGTATAATCATGACAAAAATAATTACTCCTCTTTTTATATTCCTATTTATCTTTCTTTGCTGCAAAGGAAATAACAACCAGCTTACTTCCGAAGATCTTGCTAAAAAAGACACGTTTAATATAAATATAGGCTCTGAGCCGCCATCGCTGGATTGGTCGTTGGCAACAGATAGCACTTCATATTTAATTCTCAATAATATAATGGAGGGACTAACGAGATTTGGAGACGATTACAAAGTCGAGCCGGCTCTTGCCCTAAGTTGGCATGTAAGTGAGGATGGTAAAACTTATACCTTCAAAATCAGAGAAGATGTTTATTGGACCGATGGCAAACCACTAAAAGCCGAACACTTTGAGTATTCTTGGAAACGAATTTTAAATCCTAAGACAGGCGGTGACTACGCCTACTTCCTGTATGATATAGAGAACGCGGAGGAATTTAATACAGGAAAGATAGACGATCCCGAGAAAGTCGGCGTTAAAGCTATAGACGACCACACCCTTAAAGTAAAGCTTCGACATCCTGCCTCTTATTTCCCCAGCCTTGTTACATTCATGTCTACATTTCCTATGAGAAAAGACATAGTTGAAAAACATGGCATTAGATGGACTCACCCAGATAATATAGCAACTTTAGGTGCTTATTCGCTGTCTTCGTGGAAACATCATGACAAAATAGTACTTACAAAAAATTCAAAGTACTGGGGAGAAAAACCAAAAGTCGAGCATGTAAGCATGATAATGAATGAAAACCCAACTTCTGCCCTTGCCCTTTATGAAAGTGGGGAACTGGATTACGTTGATGGAAGGGGAATTCCAGTTCTTGAGATACCCAGACTAAATCAATCTGACGAATTCAAAACCCAGTTACAATTCACGGGTAACTACATAGCGTTCAATGTAAAAAAGCCGCCTTTTGACAATCCACTCGTGAGAAAAGCGTTTTCAGCAGCTATAGATAGGGAAAGCACTGTAAATCTTATCCAAGGTGCTGGAATACCTGCAACATCCTGGATTCCGAAAGGAATGTTGGGATACGCACCTGACATTGGAATTCACTTTGATCCCAAACAAGCAAAGGCATGGCTCGCCCAAGCAGGTTATCCGGATGGAAAAGGATTTCCTAAGGTTACATTTCTATATCCTGATGTTAGCAGCAACAGAATAATAGCCGAAGCGCTACAGAGTATGTGGAAAATGCATCTAGGGATTGGAGTAGAACTCGCCAACCAGGAATGGAAGATTTATTTGAGCACGATCAACACTGATCCACCTGAGATACACAGAGCGGGCTGGGGTGCAGACTTCCCAGATCCACATAATTTTATGAACCTATTTGAATGCAACAGTGGAAATAACAGAACCCTTTGGTGTAATCCAAAATACGATAGTCTGGTAGAAAATGCGGCTCAAGAAATAGATCCGGAAAAAAGAAAAGGGCTTTACGATCAAGCACAGACAATTCTCACTGAAACAGATGTACCCATTGCACCCTTCTTAATTTCAATACAACAAAGTATGATAAAACCTTACATAGCAGGTCTCGATCCCGATCCGCTTGGCATCATATTATTTAATAAAGTTCATTTTGTGGATAATTTTCTCGATAGGAAGGATAAGGCCGATTAATTATTTAATTGGCATTGGAAAAATTGCTGCCTGTGCTGAACTTGTTTCAGTATTAAGAAAATGACAATATTTAATGTCATCTCTGTAGATGTTAAATAATTCGAAGACAATTTCTTAGACCTTCAATGCATCTCATCTCTAAATCTCTTAGAGAAAAAATCGTTTAAACGGGCATTCAAAAAATTGCCAAAATCAATTCCGAAAGCGTTAAGAAAAGATCTAGGGTTGGGGGTGAATTAAATATTTTTAGCTGTAGGAATTGATTTAATAAATCCTAATTTTTTTACAGCCCTTGATTTTTGTTACTTTGTATCAAGACAAAGTAAAATAAATTAAAATTTACAAATTCCGTCCCCGAATTACGTAACATCTTCGGTAGTGACATAATAGTACTAAGAATACCTAAACCTTAGTCCGATCATATATAGAAGGTCGTCAAGAGTGATTATACCACTCAATTCTCCCTTTTTATTAACGGTTGGGATCCTTCGTATACCGTATTGATGCATCACCTTCGCTAATTCCGCCGCTCTCTGCCCTTCTTTTCCGGTGATTAATTTTTTTGTCATTACATCTTTTACCAGAGTTGAATCTAAGTCTGCTTTTTTTGCTACTACTCTCAGAGCTATATCTCTGTCCGTTAATATTCCAATAGGCTTCTTATTCCTCACTACCACGACGCTACCCACACGCTTGCTATTCATGAGCCTCGCAGCTTTAACCACTGAATCATCAGGATTAGCGGTCACGACCTTTTTTTTCGTAATCCTTCTCAATTACACAACCTACTTATTTTTAAAATAAGGAATTATCTCCTTTGCATATGTCGTAAGGCACTCTTCAGGATCAGGACTAAACCTATAAAACAATACGAAATGGTTTACACCGCTATCTATAAACCTTTCAATCTTTTCGATGCAATCCTTCTTTGAACCTGTTATCGTAAAATCTAGCACAGCCTCTCTAGGAAAGTATTTACCTATTTCCCTAAACTTCTGTCTTCCAGCCTCATCCTGAGGAACAACATTAAAATAATTAAGTCCTTGATACTCTTCAGGAATATCAACATCATAACCAGCTTTCTTTAATTGGTCTTGCATGATCAGGACATATTTAAAAGGCTCCAAAGTTTTATATGCGTCATCCACGTCCTTTCCAAGAGAAGTAAAGCTCCAGATGCAAGCATCAAAATCCTCCATGGATCGATTTGCATTTTGTGCATTTTCTTTAATTCGACCTAAGTATTCCGAATATAAGCCAGGTGTAAGGTCAATTGGTAGCCAGCCATCGGCCATCTCACCAGTGAATTTTAGACCCTTGGGAGTATGAGTCGCCATATACATTGGTATAGATTTCCTATTATAAGGCCTCACCTGAAGAAAGGCACTTGAAAGTGAATAAAATTCTCCCTCATAATCGATATTACCCTCCTCTGCCCAAAGCTTTCTCATTATCTCCATTGATTCCCGCAGTCTAGAAAGCGGTTTATTCCACTTTATTCCATAAGCATCAAGATTCATGGACTCACCAACTCCCATACACAGAGAAACCCTTCCCTTTGAAAGATGGTCGATTGTCGCAAGACGTTGAGCAAATACAGCAGGATGCATTCTATGAGGGTCAGAAACTGTTCCCAGGGTTATGTTATTAGTGATACCCGCGGCTGCAGTTGCTATTGTCCATGCCTCATGGACTTCGGTTGGAGAAACGAAAACAATATGGTCTGGATACCAAACACTATCAAACCCAAGTTCATCGACTCTTTTGGAAAATTCCAACAGTCCATTTAAATCAGCTCCCGGCATCGGGGCAGAAAGTCCGAATTTTATATCTTTAGCCATTTATTCACCTCGTAATTGGATTGATCAATTTATTATAATCAAAAGGAACCTTGAATGACAATAGCTAAAACTAAAGAATTAATAGATTATTCAACGAAAAACTGCACTTGATTCACACCTATCACTCGTCCGGATAACAGTTCATTGTTTTGATGACCGAACGCATTTATTAGGCATCCAAGGCCCTTTTCTTAAGTCTCCCCAATTCTTAAAAAGTATTGCAACTAAAGGATATTATGCATATACTTTATGTTAGAGCATTTAGAATATTTAGACTATTTTGACTTGCTATGGACACCTATATGGACACCAAGACAATTAAAACCGAAAAATTTATAACTGGAAAATACAAACAAATAATTGAATCAATGAGACGGGAAAATTCCAATCTTCCCGAACAATGGTTAGCCGATTCGGATGACTTCATAAAGAGAATTTCTAGTAAATTACCAAAAGAATGCCTTGGCATATTCCTCGATTCAAACGAGGTTTTAAAATCCATGGTTCCTACCGATAATCCCCTTGAAGGCTTTACAATTGAAGAAAGTAATAACAAAAATAATTTAAAGCCTGGTTGGTATAATTTGTTAATACTTGCAAAGGAGAGCGATTATTCAGAAATTGAGAAATTATGTAAGCAAGCTGGAAAACAAACTGTAGCATTGGGTTATTTAGCCATATGTATAATCACGGTTATTAGACTTCAGCCATTTCTTAAAGCAAACCCGGTGACAATGGATGCGGTATACGTATTCTATGCCAAAGAACTTGAAAAAGACCCAAAATCTAAGCCCTATATTGAAAAGGCTCTCGAGGAATTAAGTGAATATTCTAGAAATAAGTATAAGAACCTAACTGGCAACGAGCCAGATACTGGCGGAGATCCTGACGATTACAACAAAAAAATATATTCCTATGTGTATGATGTTGTTAAAAGCTCTCTAAGTAATGACCTCTTTGAGAATATAGTAAGTGCTTTAAAGGGAGATCGAAAATTAAAAAATATCCCCCTATATGTTGCTAGAAGGTTTATAGATCAATATAGAAAATGGGGCAAGAGAAAAAGTCCAAACTGGGGAAACGTCAATAACCTTGATGAAAACATTCAATCAATAGAGTCTATTTCAAATATTGCTAAAATTCATGAAGTTGTGAAGCGAGTTGATCTTGAAATGTGGATAGATTCAATAAAAGATCCAATAAATAAGAAAATAGCAACACTTAGGTATAAAACCCGACTTACTGTAAGAGAAGTAGGCGAAAGGCTAGACATACCCAAAAGTACCGTTCAAGACCGTTTAAAGAAATTAAAACCACCCTCCTAATCAATCCTCTCGTAACCCTTAATTTTTTAGATTTTAAAAAAAATCCGGACAAAACCGTCCTCTCAAACGAACAGATATTAGGAGGATAATATATGAAGCCTAAAATCTGTATTATCTTGACACCTGACGGAATTGATACAGTCACCGTTCTATCTACAGGTGGGACAAGAGTACGCAAAGAAGGATATAAAATCTGTTCATTCATTGAAAATGAGATAACTGACTTTGAAAGGATTGTTTGTAGCAAGCTGAAAAAAAGTGGACATGGGTACTCAAAGGGCAATGAAATCAAGAAATAAATATCTTACCGTAAACAAAGTAAGCGAGAAATTTGAGATTGATAAATCGTTAATCTATTACTGGATTAGGATAGGTGCGATAATTTATTTTAAGCACCAGAAAAGAGTGCTTATTCCTGAAAATTCTTTAATTGAATTTTTGGAAAATCATACGGTAGATAAAAGGTAAATTCCTACCCCGGCTACAGTCACTTAACCAAGGTAGGAATTTAAAAACAAGAGGAACTTATGCAAAACCATTTTACACCCCTTAAAAAAGAATTACAACTAACAATTAAACCTGTCATGACAAGTGAGCTGGAAAAGATCGCTGAGATAGAGGGCGTTACGAACCCCATTGCATTAGTCCTGTTACAGATAGCTCGATTTATCAACGAAAAGAAAACTGAATACAAAAAGCGGGGGTTGATAACCAATGGTCAATGACTTGTTCAACATAGTAAAGCTAAGCGTGCCCTTTGAAAGGTACTGCAACGATAAGGGGCTAGTATTCAATGGAAGCGACAAAGCCATCTGCCCCTTCCATGACGATCGTAACCCATCTTTTCATAACTATAGCACTCATGGGTTCTGCTTCAGTTGCTATAAAAAAGCTGATGTTATAGACCTCGAATCTCACTTTGAAGGCCTGTCACCCTGGGAAGCCATGCTGTCTATTGCCAAAAGGTATGGAGTTTCATTACCTGATTTATCTCAAAAGGACAAAGATAAATTCAATAGGAAATTAGAAGCCTGTAAATTAATAGAAAGACTAGTTAAATATGCCTATAAAGAAATTAAAAAAAATCCTGAAGCCATGGAATTTCTTAAAAAGAAAGAACTGGATAAAACCGATATTGATATGCACAAGATAGGATATATAGAGGATAACAACCCTATAGCCACTAATCTAAAAGATGATACCGACATCAAGATAGCCTTAGAAATCGGTTTAATCCATAAAAATAATAATGGAAGCTACTATGACCATTTCAGAAATAGAATAATAATGCCTGTCTGGAATAGTGGTAGGATAGTTTATCTGACAGGGAGAGCATACCCTGATAGTACAATAACAGAAAATAACCCTAAGTATTTACATCTTAGGAATTCAGACCTTGTATATAGACAAATAGCCTTCTCTGAAAAATTAAACAAAAAAGATTGCATTGTTACAGAAGGTGTATTTGATGCAATTGCCTTTAATAAAGTAGGTTTTAACTCATGTGCTTTATTAGGTACTAACCCCGGGGAATATGCTAAACAACAATTATCAAACGCCAAGGCTAAACGTTATTTCTGCTTTGATAACGATGAAGCAGGGGAAGAATCTTCATACAAACTGTCAAGGCAGTTTAAAGGTTACGTTGTCAACTTGGGTAACGACAAAGACCCGGATGAACTTTTAGCAGAATTGGGATTTGACGAATTCAAGAAGCTTGCTGAAAGGTCAATTGAATCATCTAAGTATTACCTGGATGTAGTTATTGAAAAAGAAGACTGCATACAAGCTCTTAAAGAAATATCAAATTTAGATATGGAGAGCGAAAAAGAAACCTGGATTAACAAACTCTCAGAGAAATATAATATCAGTAAAAGAGCATTAAAGAATGACTTAAAAACACTCAGCCAAGAAGGTCAGAAGCGAACAGATGAAAGTGAACCCTTAGACCCTCTAAGTGAATACTCAGAGGATGAAATAGAAAAAGCAAAGGAGTTGCTAAACGATCCTGACTTACTTGATAAAATCATAAAGCAAATCAGTAAAAATAGACATACGGGGGAAGAAATAAATAAGAAAATACTGGTATTGTCTTTTACGTCAAGAAAGTTTGATGAAGCAAGCTCGAATATCGTTAAAGCGGAGTCCGCTAGTGGTAAAAATGTCCTCGTAAAAGCAGTCTTAAATGTTTTTCCAAGAAGTGAATATAAGGAATTTACAAGAATAACGCCTCAGTCCCTTTATTATCTCAAAGATTTAGACCTATCACATAAGATTTTAATTATTTTTGAATCTCATGGATCAGAAAAAGCTGACTATTCTATCCGTTCATCAATTTCAGAGGGTGAACTTAGGCTATTGGTTACAGCTAAAAATCCAAAAACAGACTCATTAGAAGCTAAAGAAATTGTTGTCCCGGCAAAAGGTTTAAGCTACGTTGAAACCACGACTAAATCTCGAATAAACCCTGAAAATCAAACAAGGTTCTTTGACCTTTATCTTGATACCTCAGAGGAACAAACTAGAAAAATATTTAAGACGCAATCTGCATTGTATGATAAGGAATTAATCGAAAAAGAGAACAGACCATACCAAGCCTTACAATTACTCTTACAGCCCTATGATGTTTACATTCCATATGGGGGTGTACTTGCTGATGTTTTCCCTGCAGGCAAGCCTAGAACCCGTAGGGATTACCCCAGGTTCCAAACCCTTATTAAAGCTTATTGCCTTCTATATCAAAACCAAAGGGATAAGAAAGAAATAAACGGTAAGACGTACCTTCTAGCAACTATTGACGACTATAAGACGGCTTATGAGCTATCACAGGTGGTATTATCCCAGACCCTTAAGGAAATAACGCCGAAACAGCAGAGAATCCTGGAAGCTATAAAGAAACATTTTTCCGACAGTGAATTTGCACAGAGGGACGTAAGGGAATTAGACGAACTTAAAGATATAAATCCACGTACGTTAAAAGACGAAATCGTCAGCTTGAAAGAGACGGGCTACTTAGAACATAATGGGAAAGAGGGAAAAAATAGCAGATATGAACTTATCAACATACCGCAAGAAATGCTTAAATTGCCTACGCCAAAAAAACTTCTATCTATGTTTGATGTCCGAATGTCCCAATCACAAAAAAGTGAATCATTTCATGGAGTTAGCTCTGATTATTGGGACATGTCCGAAAAATGTCCGAATGTTCCAATAGAGGAAGATTCAGACATTGGGACAGAATTGGGACATGTCCCAAAAAACGCCTCTAACCCCCCTAAATTATTAGATAATGAACAATTCGGACATTGGGACATGGAAAGTATAAAGGAAAATTTTTCTACTAAAGGAAATTGGGGGATGGGTCTTCCTAAAATCATAAAGATAAATAATGACACTTATAAAATTGGATATTTGGATAGTGAGGGGAAGCCTTGTATTCGCATAATTACACCTGAGAGCGTGGAATTTGAGGCAATCAAAAGGCTTTATGAGGAACGACAGCGAAGTTAACCGATATGTCGTTCAAGGACTTTGTTTAAAGTGTTTCTACCTAAATTTTAGTGAAGTAGGTGATTGTTTTATATGTGCTAAATATAACTTTACTGTAGATGGAATAGTTGATAGCTGCCCGAGTTATATGGGTATATCAGAGGGATTAGATCAACTAATAACGAAAATGAAGGCTGAAGGGGAATTGCCGAGGTGGGTCGCAAATTGATTAGAAAATTAGCTGAGTCAAGTCAATTAAATATGGTTTTTGGATGGCAAGTTGACCGGCTATAACTATGTGAACAAATCTACTGTTAAGGAAAAAGACTGAGGCTTTAATACGGAAGGTGGAACACTTTGGTTTTTTTAAATTATAACCGCATATCACTAATTAAATATCTCAAGTATTACAAAAGTAATGTCAGCAGAGGTTGCCATGCCATCCTCGTTCGCATCACCCTTTATTTGTGCAAAGGTATTTAAGCTAAATCGATGGTTTACTTAGCAATTTCTTAATTTTATCGGTAATTTCATCGGGATTTGAAATCTTACCAATTTCCTTAATTGATTCCTTGAACTTATCATCAGACGACATTTGAATGAAATAAGTAGCCGTCTTACAAATTCCTTCCAGGAGTTTATACTTTTCAGCCCCTATTACCGTCATCAGTCTTGCCATATCAATCCAATAGTCTAAAAGTTCGGGATTAATCGCTTCTGGGGGTATCCTCTCTTTTAGTTCTTCTGAATTATAAGTTGCCAGAGTAGGTATACTGTCTACTTCCTCTTCTTCCAATCTTTGAATACCCCATCGAGACATGCCTGGTAAAATTGATAGTGATGCTCCCTGCTCCTGTACACCAGAAACTAATTTAGTACTGTACTCTCTGAGCATACTAATAGCTGATTGCGGAAGGAAGCCAATTAAGAAAACCACGACTAATCCTTCATCTTCTGTAAAAGACGAAAGTATAAGACCAATACCTAGTACAAATAAAACTTTAGTAAAAGACTTCTTGTAAACATTAGAACTTATCACATCTCCTTTATATAATTTATATAGAAAATATCCAATAAGTTGCAGGTACCAGCCTAAGAAACCTGCAACTATATGTTTCATTCCCGCTTGTTTGTAATCAACTATAAGCGGTAGGTTACTAGATGAAATAACGTCTTCATACGAGACGAAATTATAAGCCATGCTCGCCCCCCATCCAATGGGGTTAAAGACGTATAAGAAACCAAATGTGAGTACAAAACCGACCAGGCATTTCATAGGCCAATCTCGTAATGCAATTCCATATAAATCGGTTAGAGAGTGTTTGTGTGGAAATTGCTTTGCCAGACCAATACCTAAAATCAGAAATGGGAGTATTGCCAGACCTAAAATGAATAAGCTATTAAATAACCAAATGGAATTTAAAGTTTTACTAGCATTCTCCCTAATGTTTTTTAAATTTTTTAGTAAATTTTCCTTATTAAGAAAATTTACTAATCGCTTTGCTACAATATTACCTTTTATAAGATTGTCTGGGACTTCCTTATTTCCAGAAATGTAATCAATATATTGATAAATAGGCTCGACTACCTCACCTGGCCCCTGTTCATAATATAAGGCGAGATTTAATGTAAGTACAGCAAGACATGGGCTACAGTATAGAAATAAAATTAATGAACGTTTTAAGTACTTTTCCACTTTTTCTAAATTGGAGTTTTGATATCCTTTTATTCAAAACTCAAAACTTATCAACTTTAACCAATTAATGAGTAAAACTTTCGTATTCAAAATTTTGAGTTTATGAATTTAGTTCGCTCCATATTCAAAAACTCACCCATATCTACCTCCAAAACTTCACATAATTTAGATTAGGTTCTATTAAGATGATTTTTAACTTCAAAGATTCGAGGGTTCATTTTACCTGAAGGATGAATAAAGCCATACTGTCACCTAGATATACTACGGTTGGGATGAGTTGGTGGGGGGGGGGTGAAGGCTATAACAAATGCAGATTGCACTAGCTGAGTTTTTTTTGCCAGAATCAAGGGGTATACATAAATAGCGTTGGGGGGATAGGGTACCTGGCAACCCCCAGGGGTATACCCTACCCCCTGCCCTTAAATAGCTGCTACGCACCCCCCCTACCCCTCATTAAATATATTTAAAATGTGTTTGAATAAGTCCAGGCTTGTAAATTAATTTCAATCAATTCAATTGAAATGGGTATGTGTTAGGCAAATGATACCTATGTATTGATAGATATTTGGGGATAAGCGAAGCCACAATATATTGGGGTATGCCCTAACTTTACCACTTGGGTTGCTCACAAGAAAATGTTTGAATTTGTCAATGATTTAATGGAATTAGCTCATAATTGTAGAAGATTTAACTATTAAGTGGCATTAATAACCTATGGTACTTGTATCAATAATAACCATGAACCTACGATAATTGAGGGTAAAACAAGCCATGAAAAAGAATGTAATACTTTAGGTAGGTTACAAATTCGGAAAGTTTACAGTAAACACAATATCAGACTCTGGGATCTAACACTACATCTTGTGATTAGTACATTTAAGGTGGATAGTTTAGGTATTAACGGACGTTATATCAAGGGGGGAGACGGGTGAATACCCAACGCCTATGTCGAACAAACACCCGTCCGGTGATGATGTGGAGATCGATTAAAATATTTCAAGGCAATCAATCCTGAGATAGCCTTATTCACTATACTTCCTTTAGTCGTCCAAGTCAATGTCGATTATTTGCACGCCGTTTGGCTTCATTTCCTTTCTTTTCTCTTCTATATCTTTTGGCATTACATTAGGATTAGGGCTAAAACAGGCAAAGAGCCCTGTTACTTTGTGATCTATTTCTAGTTTATTCCTTATATCTCCCCTGAGCTCTGCTACAAGCTTTTGTTGTCCGAGTTTACCTTCTTGTGCCTGTAAAGTAATACTCTGATATGTATCAAACGTACCCCTTTTAATTACATCCATCCTATGTTCGTCAAGATATAAATCCAAGTCTTTATTATATTTATTGGCATATTTCCACTTGTTTGCCTTAAAGCTATCAAAATTGATATTTAGTTTATTACATATACCCTTAAAAGTAATAACTTCTTGGCCATTATCGAGCTTATATTTGAGAACTTTTCGCAGAATTGGAGGGAAATCACTCAATTTTAAGTCTTTTTGATTAGTTGGTACGGGTTTATTGTTCATATATATATATTACCAAATTTAACCATTATTGCTAGAGCTTAGAGGAACTAAATATAATCAGCTTGAATATTAGTGTATATGTGTGTGGGGAAGATTGAGGGGAAGGATAGGGGGAAATAGTTAGTTTCAATCTATCACGTTTATTTTAGCTTACATATTCTTATCATTATATAACGTAAGTATCCCCTTATGACAAGTAATCATCTATTTTATTTATCTCGCAGTTTGGGCATTTTAAATGGTTCATTTTTAATTTTATTATATGTAATATTTGTTCAAGATTATCTGTGGTAGAGATGTTTAATGGCAAGTCGAAAGGTTCATTACATCTCTTGCAATAAATTTCTATTTCATATTTATCTTCTTTTGTGGGATCAATTTTAATAATATATTTGCTGTTAGACATAATTTATATTTCTCCAATTAAAGATTAATGTATAATGTTGACTATGCAAACCAACACTTTTTGACATTTTTTCGTTTTTAGCCATCTAAAATCTCCATTAAAATGATTATAATTAATAATGACATTGCAGGTATTGGCATAAAAATCTTGACATTTGTCAAGGTGCTAGGTCTAATGTACTATATATAGAGACCATTCCAGTGTAAATATTCCTTGATATAATGATTATTGTATGATATGGGGTAGGCAGAAATAAAATATTAAGGAGGTTAATATATGACATTAGGTCTCAATTTTGAGAATAAGATGTCATTTAGGCCAAGTTATGTTCTTTTTAATCAAACGAGGTCTATTTTTGATGCCAGGAAAATAAAAGAACGTTCTGTTCATGTGCCACCACAGAAATTAGATAAAGTAGTGAGGGAACTCTTTGAGCAAGTCGAACAGGAAATTTTAATTCCTATATTAAGAATTAAGAATCTTAAACAATTAGACCATGAAATTGGAGACAAACTCGATGAGTTTCGTGAATTAAGACGTTCCATTATATCGGCATTCTCAAGCTTGTTGCATAAGAATAAGGAACTTGCGAAACAAGATAAGATAAGAATAGAAAAAATAGAAGAGGAAATTGTAGGATTCTTTGAAAGCGAAGCTGAAAATTTTATTGGTATAAATGCAGCTTTAGCCGTTGTTATGTTATTGAAAACCCGAAAGAAAGTAAAGAATGGCTTAAAAGAACTCTGCGAACAAAATATATTGAATGAAGAATTTTTCAATGATAAATTCCAACTGTTTACTACACTTGAGTTTTTTGCAACGATCTCAGATTTATTGATTTCCTGTTTGATTTTAGGATTGATGGAAGGAGTAACTTTTCAAATAAAGAAACAAATCTTAAAGCATTTAGCTGTATTATGCGAAAGCCTAAGTATTGATACATATCGTGTAGCAAAGAAAATTGGAATAATTCGCTATCCTCACATCCTATCGGCAAAAGAAGAGGTAAATATTGAAAGCGATGAAGAAGATAAATGGCTGGCTGAAGCTGGACTGAAAGACTATGTTGGAATATTGGAAAAAGAAGGATATTAATTATCACAAGAGGAGAGGTATATATCGCTAATTTATCGGTTGATGCTGTAGGTGCAGAACAAAAAGGTGTTCGTCCTGTTGTTATTATACAAGGCGAGAAACTTAACAAAATTCCCAACTTTCTTACCACTATTGTAGTTCCAATTTCTACATTGACACCCAAAAAAGCGGGGCGTATAACAGATGTGTTTTTAAAAAAAAGCGAAGGTGGATTAGATTCAAATTCTACTGCTCGTTGCCATCAAATAAGAGCGGTAGCGAAAGAAAGGTTAAGAAAAAAAATAGGAAAGTTATCTGATGCCAAAATGGATGAAATTGAGCAAAAATTAGAGTTTGTTTTGGGATTTCAATAAATGTTCGAGGTGGTTTTTATTGAGCAAGAAAAAAGATGATAAGTTACATACAAATAAAGATTATTTTTACTAAATATTAAATAAATCTACCAAACCAATCTTTGAAGAAGAAGATCAAAGAAAGGAATCCCAGAAAATCGACGATTGTAACGAAAAGCAAACTCATCAACATAAAGTTGTAGATGCTTCGTACTAACAGAATGATAGGTTCCATGTATTGACCTTTTTAACTGAGACCAAAAGCCTTCTAGAAATAACAATTAATAATTCAACCTTAATTTCATTCTAACTGAGATCGTGGATTTTAATTTAGCATTTTTCATAAAATTAAGGCCATATATATTCTCCCATCAAATGACCCATTACCCCGCTTTCTAATCTCCATAACTTTTCTTATCTTCTATAGGATCGTACATAAATCAACGATTATATTTAACTCTTGACATAATAAATTTTGTTAGTATAATATACTAACATGAGAACTAAAAGAATTAGAACAAAGTTATTCAGTGTATGGCTCCATCCTGTTGAGTTAGCCTTTATCAATAACTATGCCGAAGATAACATGTTAACAGTCTCAGAAATAATAAGAGGTTGGATTCATGAAGTAATGAAAAGAGAAGGCTATAAGCTTAAAGAGCCTTTATTGCCTGAAACAAAAATAAAGAGTAGGAGGAAATAACCATGGGAGTATATAAAAAAGATAATAGGTGGTACATAGATTATTATCAACCGGATGGTAAAAGAAAAAGGGAGACAGTAACCATTCCAGGGGTTGATCCTATACATATAAATAGACAGGATGCGCTTAAGGCTCTATCAATTAGAAAGGCTCAAATAGCAGAGGGCAAATTTGAAATTGCACAAACTAAAGAACCCGTACTCCTTGACAAATTTGCAGAGCGTTATATTGAAGAATATTCAAAACCTAATAAAAGGTCTTGGAAAAGGGATATAACATCAATAAAGACACTACTTAAATTCTTTTCAGGAAAGAATCTTAATCAAATAAATAGTTGGCAAATAGAAAAATACAAGGCAATAAGACAAAAGGATATTTCACGTAATAAAAAACTAATAGCAAAAGCTACAATTAATAAGGAACTTTCTTGTCTAAAAACTATGTTTAATAAGGCTATTGATTGGGGGTTTATAACTGTTAACCCTGTCAAGAGAGTCAAACTCTTTCCAGAAAGACCTAATAAATTAAGAATACTTTCTAATAATGAGTTTCAAACGCTATATAAAACCTCATCCGACTTTCTAAAGCCTATTCTTGTAATTGCATTAAATTCGGGGATGAGAAGAAGTGAGATATTGAATTTAAAACACGATGACATTGACCTTAATCAAGAATATTTAACTGTTAGAGATAGCAAGAATAATGAATCAAGATCGATCCCTTTAAATAAAACATTAAAAGAAACAATAAGGCCATTACTTAAGAATAACAACAATGAATATTTGTTTGGTGATCAGATAATTAAACAAATTAGACGTGTAGAAAGTGAATTTTACAAAGCTCTTAGACTCTCAGGTATAAATAAGTGTACTTTTCATGATCTGCGTCACACTTTTGCTAGTCGTTTAGTAATGGCAGGATATGACCTTGTAACAGTTGGAGAATTGCTAGGACATAAAGATATTAAAATGACAAAACGTTATTCTCACCCTACCCCATTGCATAAAATGAAGGCTGTAGAAAGCCTAAATTTTGAAACTCTAGACACCTCTATGGACACTAGGGACGAAATTAAACAAGCAGGATAAGCTGTAACCTATCTTAATTATTATTATTTCTTTCCAGCCTAAATAGAATAAGGGCGGTTTTATTAGGCATCCAAAAGTATTGACGGTTTGACTTAGTGGAAATTCTTATCAAAACTGAAATATCATGTACTCCATAATGGGAGCTTCAGGAAACATTGGAAGTAAAATAACAAAAAACCTGTTGGATAAAGGGGAAAAAGTAAGAGTACTCGGCAGGTCTAAAGAAAGGCTTCAAAGGTTTATAGATCGAGGTGCCGATGCTCTCATAGGTGATGCCTTCGAATCTTCATTCTTAACAAATGCATTTTGGGATTCTAAGGCTATTTATGGGATGACACCCCGTGACAATACCGTAAATAACTTGCGTGCGTGTGATAATAAAATTGGTGAATCAATAGCCAATGCGATTCAAGTATCGGGTGTTAAACACATTGTTAACTTAAGCAGTCTGAGTGCATACAGACCAGATAAAACCGGCCCTGTAAAAGGCCTTTATGATCAGGAACAACGGCTAAATAAACTCAAGGATATCAACATTATCCACTTAAGACCAGCCTATTTCATGGATAACTTTTTGAGATACATAGATATGATTAAAAACAAAGGAGTTATAGCAACAGCATTCAAAGGCGACATAAAGTTTCCAATGGTGTTTACAAAAGATATAGCAGATGAGGCAACTGGGCATTTGTTGAAATTAGACTTTTCAGGAAAAGTAGTCAAGGAATTGCGGGGAGAAAGAGATTTATCCTTTAATGAAGCCACAAGTATCATCGGCGAAAGAATAGGAAAACCAAATTTGAAATATGTCCAGCTCTCTTACGAAGACGCTGAGAAAGGACTTACAGCAGCTGGAATGAGCACAGATGTGAGCCGATTGATGTTAGAACTCATAAAATCAACGAATGAAGGCATTATAGGAAGACATTCCCCGAGAACAAAGGATAATATTACACCGACTAGTTTTGAGGAATTTGCCGATCAATTTGTAAAAGTCTATATGCAAAGTACGAATTAAATATTTTGATATAATAAATGATTTATGATAAAATGTAGTGACATAACTACAATCGGAGTTGAATATTGACAAAAATTGGACTAAGAGAAGCAAACTTACACTTTTCAAAGTATCTTAAGATGGTTAAAAATGGCAAAGAGGTTGTTTTAACCGAGAGAGGTAACCCTATTGCTGTTATTAAACCAATCCCTCAGGGAAAAGGTGTAAAGGAAAATCAAAGAGTAAAAGTTTTAGAGGAACAAGGCATACTAAAATGCACGAAAAGGGGTAGATTTCCACTTCATAAACTGGTTACTATTAGTGGCAAGCCTATTTCGCAAATTGTAATAGAAGAAAGAGAAGAGAGGTTTTAGACATGCATTAGCCTCAGCCAACTTGGCGTTTAGTCAAGAGATCATACGATGAATCTTCCATGGGTTTATATAGATACCAGCACATATCTAAAGCTTTTCGTGAGAGAGAAAGGGTCTCAGGTAGCAAGGAATCTTGTGAAAAAAAGTAGAATCCTTTCCTCAGCAATACTAACAATCGAGTGCTTTTCCAGCCTTTCCAGAAAAAGGAAAAGAGGAGAAATAGGTGATAAGGATTTTGATAGCCTTGTAAGCAGGATAAAGAAGGATACTGAGTACATTGAGATTTTGAGGTTGACTGATGAAATCTTACTTCAGGCTGAGTCAGTTGCTCTTCAATCTGATTCTAGGACACTAGATTCTATCCATATAGCATCAGCCTTGATATTTAAAGATACTACTGAAATAGATCTGACTTTTGTCACATCGGATAAGAGACAAAAAGAGTTCGCAGGTCATCAGGGACTTAAGACATCATTTGTAAGTTAATTTAGCTGATAATGGAGGAACAAAAATGAAGTTTGGTATTGGACTATTCACAATGCAGACACATCAGGATAATCCTGTTACGAATGCGGAAATATATAAACAAACTCTGGAACAAGTTAAACTGGCCGAAGATGTAAACTTCGATTCTGCTTGGATTTCTGAACACCACTTCCTGCCAGATGGATACTGCCCTTACCCCCCTGTCATTGCTTCAGCTATGGCTGCTGTCACAAGCAGTATACAAATAGGTTCGGCTGGGGTGATTCTGCCGCTTCATAACCCGGTCAGAGTCGCCGAGGACGCTGCAATGGTAGATAACATCTCAAATGGGAGATTTAATTTGGGAGTTGTCTTAGGATATAGGAAAGAGGAATTTGATGGAATCGGTGTTCCAATGAATCAGAGACCATCAAGAATGGAAGAAGGGATCGATGTTATTGTCAAAGCATGGACGGAGGAAAATTTTTCTTTTGAAGGAAAGAGATATAAGTTTGATAATATCAATGTCACTCCAAAGCCGGTTCAGAAACCCCACATACCAATCTACATTGGGGCATTCGAAGAACCCGGTATAAAAAGGGCCGGCAAGCTTGGTTATCCACTATTAATCGGTCCGGGAAGAACTATGCAAATGGTTAGAGATACTTTGAACTTTTATAATGAAGGCGCAAAAGAAGCTGGTAGAAGTCCCGATGGTATCGAACATATATTGATAAGAGAAACATACGTGCATTCCAACAGCGAAAAAGCCAAACAAGGTGGTAACAAATACATCATCGATTTGTATAAGTACTATTTCACATTAGGTGTAAAAATGTACGTCAGAGGTACTCAACTTACTGGTCTTGATGATCCATTATTTGAGCACCTTGCCGAAGAGAGGTTCATAATTGGAACGCCTGAGGAAAGTATAAAAGAGATAAACCGTTATAAAGATGAGCTGGGAATTAACTATATAGCATGCCGTATGGTATTCCCCCAAGCAAATCATAAAATAATTTCCGACTGCATCGAGCTTTTTGGAAAAGAGGTTATTCCGGCTTTTAGTTGAACATTATAAAGAAAATGCAGCGGAGGGCTTTAGCCCTTCAAATTTGAAGAGTTGGAAGTTTACGATGCATCTGAATTACAAATTTAATTAGTAGGTTAAACCGCCCATCCCTTCGGCTTTGCTCAGGACGGGCTTGGCGAAGGGTGAAAATATTCATAGACTCTAAAATTTACGAGCTTCGACATAGCCCTTCGATTAACTCAGGAGAAAGACGAACGGCCTTTAATCACGTCGAATGAAAGGGTAAGCGGATATTCCAACTCAGCATGCAAAAGCGGGACATGAAAGTCCCACCTATCTTATTAGCAAATTCTGATACAAATTACTCACGATAGGCAGGGTATTCCCAACCCCGCAAATCAATGCTACCAATTCATCCCTCACGCTGTAGGTTGATAAACTTGAACTTCTCTTTTAAGACGCTCAGCCAACTTGTCCTCTGCAATATCAAGGTCATAATCCATTTGTAGGCCAAGCCAGAACTGGGGAGACATGCCAAAATATTTAGCCAACCTTAAAGCTGTGTCAGCCGTTATTCTACGCTTGCCCTGAACTATCTCATTAATGCGCCGTGCTGGAACTCTAATATCGAGAGCTAACCTATTCTGGCTGATCCCCATAGGTTTCAAGAATTCTTCAAGTAAGATTTCACCGGGATGTATTGGAGCGATTTTTTTAGAGCCCATATTTTAAACCTCCTTAATGTACCTAGTTTAACTTCCCATTTTCACTATATATGATAAATTAAACTGTTCAGAAGTAAGTGAGATTTTTAAACAATAAAACTAATTTTGTAAAGACCTCTTTTAAAAATAGACAGGGGTATTATAATTATGACAGTAATCCCGTAAGGTACGTCCTTACGCAGCCCATAGGCCACTGTGGTTTATGGGCTTTTTATTATGAAAAAGATCAATAAAGTAATTTCTTTTGTAGATGGGTTTAATTTATACCATTCAATAAGAGAATTAGGTTTAGATAAGGATAAAAAACCTATTCCTAATAAAAATCATTTAAAATGGGTAGATTTATGGTGTCTATCTAGCAGGTACGCAAATAAAGAAAGTCAAAAGTTAATTAGAGTCCTTTATTTCTCAGCTTTCGCAACATGGTTGTCAGGTCCTTATAGCCGCCATAGAAAATATGTTAAAGCGTTGCAGAAGAGAGGAGTAGAATTTATAAAAGGTCAGTTCAAGGATAAAGAACGAGAATGCAAAACTTGTGGAGCTACATGGGTTGGTCACGAAGAGAAAGAGACAGATGTCAATATTGGGATTCACCTTTTAAATGAAGCTTATAAGAATTCCTTTGATCACGCCATATTAATTTCAGCCGATTCAGACCTCTCTCCAGCCGTAAAATTGATAAAAAAGACATTTCCTTCCAAATTAATCTACGTTGTTATACCACCTAAAGTTAAACCTTCGAAAGAGTTGATTCAAGCTGCAGGTGGATACCAATTTTCAAGAAATATTAAGGAATCACATATTGCAAAATGTATTTTGCCAGCAGAAATAACAAACCAATATGGACAACTAATAGTGAAAAGACCACGAGAATATGACCCAGCACTCCAATGAAAAATTAGTCGACAAAGGAGCCTTAACTTTTTATAGTCCGAAGATTTTAGACCAGGATCAGCCTAATTACGTGAGAAATTGCGCACGACTTGCTCGAAGTAAACACACAGGTCATATGCACTCTTATAAGGTAGATGCTCTGTCTGAGCCATGCGACACCCCACCGTTCATCCTGAGCCGTGAGTCCTGAGTTTATCGAAGGGCCGAACGGTCGAAGGATGCTTTTTTCGTGCTAAGCGAGACACCTCAGCCCAATCTCCTCGCATCAATGCCTCTTTTTTTCTCCGACTCCATCCTTTGATCTGCCTTTCACAGGCTTTAGCCTCCTCACGGGAAGGAAATTCCTGGGAAAATACTAGCGCCACAGGCAGTCTTGTGAATGTGTAACCTTCGATTTCAACTGCCTGATGCTCACCTATTCGTTTCTCAAGGTTATCTGTGTGCCCAGTGTAGTAGGAGTTATCCGCACAGCGTAAAATGTAAGCCCAAAAACTCATGTTCTCTTGATACTTCCTAATTTTAGTGAATTCATAACTTTCTGCACTCAGATATAATGTCCTTCGATCCTTCGATAAACTCAGGACTCAGGGTGAACGGTTTTGTGAAAATTGATTTATCACCCCTTAACTTATTTAAACTACTCACCCCAACCCCATTTATCAAATGATCAAATTCTCAAATAACCAAATGACCAATCACGGACCATCACGCACTGCGCGAACATGGCTGCTGCCGTCCTTACTGCCGACGAGCACGCCGCCATTGTCGAAACCGACGTCCCACGCGCTGAAGGGATTGCCGGCGAACGTACTAGCCGACCAGTAGCCGGATGTGGCAGCTGGCCCGAAAATCGGATCAATACAGGACGATCCAATGCTGCAATCTAACACGCCATCGAACTCACCCAGACCTCCCGTCGAAGCGATTGCGACTTCCGGTAACCGCCAATCACGATGACCGGCAAATCCACAGGCACCAAATACACCTGCATTAATACAATCCGCGTCCCCTCCCGCGCTGCAGTCCACAGTTGGATCATTGTCGCAGCCGTTATTCAGTTTGTCGAGAAAGTCAGTAAAGACCGGTCCGTCCGGGGCCACACCAGTAGTAGTCCAGACATACCTGTTGTCAACATCGTGTGGATTGTCGCAGGTAGGGCCGCCTGGACACACAGAAACACCTCCCCCAGGACTGTCCTTCTTCTCCCATATTAGCCCTGTCGTCACAGTCGCATCACTGCTTGGCTGCGCCTGACACGCCACCAGATCATCATTGCAGGTATTCAGCTCGCCGTCACAGATATCGAGCTCAGTCGTGCGATCTCCAAGGTTCGTATTGCAGGTGCCCAGACCATCATTGCAGGTATTTAGGGCAGACTGACACGCTGGAAATCCCCCTGTGGGAGGAACCGGGAAAGGCGGCGGGGCATAGGCAGTACCTGCCCACAGTACAACTGCAACGATCAAAATAAAAAGAGATGCAATAAACGAAAGAAATACCTTCTTCATGGTATTTCACCTCCCTATTTTTTAGGTGTATTCTCCGTCGAATACATGAACCTTTTAAAGTTTACAACAAATCATGTCACAAAGAAAAAATCTTTTTTATTTAAAATTTAGCCCTCGAGGAGCTAAACCTCTTTAACTTCTCATAATGACCTTACCGAACGTGAGCCCCGAGTTAATCGAAGGGTCGAATTAAGGTCGCAGAAACATCCCCATCTTAATCCCTTCGGCACAGCTCAGGACAGGCTTCCCCCTCAAGGGGGAAGAAATCATTTTCTCCCCCAACAAGTGGGGGCGGAAATCTTTTATTTCAATTAACCTGTTGCTAATGGCTCCGAAGTGGGATAACATGAGAATGTCGAATGAAAGGGTAAGCGGATTTTCCAACTCAGCATGCAAAAGCGGGACATGAAAGTCCCACCTATCTTATTAGCAAATTCTGATACAAATTACTCACGATAGGCAGGGTATTCCCAACCCCGCAAATCAATGCTACCAATTCATCCCTCACGCTGTAGGTTGATAAACTTGAACTTCTCTTTTTAGACACTCAGCCAACTTGTCCTCTGCAATATCAAGGTCATAATCCATTTGTAAGCCAAGCCAGAACTGGGGAGACATGCTAAAATATTTAGCCAACCTTAATGCTGTGTCTGCCGTTATTCTACGCTTGCCCTGAACTATCTCATTAATACGCCGTGCTGGAACTCTAATATCGAGAACTAACCTATTCTGGCTAATCCCCATAGGCTTTAAGAACTCTTCAAGTAAGATTTCAACGGGATGTATAGTAACAATTTTTTTAGAGCCCATATTTAAACCTCCTTAATGTACCTAGTTTAACTTCCTACTGGTAGTCAACAATTTCGACCCTATAGACATCATCTTCATGCCATTCAAAGCAAATTCTCCATTGATCATTGATTCGGATGCTGTATTGACCTTCTCTATCACCATGTAGTGCTTCTAATCGATTTCCAGGGGGAATAAGTAGATCTCTCAATGTCTTTGCCTTGCTTGACTTTATTCTTATAAGAGATACCATGTAATTAATCATTTAATTGTTCTTTTAAAATTCAAGATTCACAGGTGCCCATAAGGCTTAAAAGGGAAATCCGGTTAAAGTCCGGTGCAGCCCCGCTGCTGTAAGTAGCTATAAAGGCCTTTTTGCTAATGCCACTGGAGTTCATTGAAGAATTCTGGGAAGGAGCAAAAATGGTAAATGCTACAAGCCAGAAGACCTGCCTTTGAAACCTTGATTTACTTTTTATCGAGGGGATAAAAGTAAATGCCTTTAAATCTAAACTTATCCCCTGCCATTATTTTTTAGAGCAGGGGGTTCAATGAAAAAAGCCTTTGTTATTCTTCTTCTAATATCTTCAACAAAGAGCTTTGCTCAAGAGGAGAAAGTCTTAGAGCCAGTCATTGTTGAAGAAACTCCAATCAGACCTCCTTTAAATTATCCTTCCGCATTTTCAACCGTGATAGATCTCGAGGATTTTAGCGGTGAATACAACACGACTTCCGAAATCCTTTCCTTTTCCCCCGGTGTTGTTGTAAGAGATTTTGGAGGATTTGGACAGCTTAAAACACTTTCCATAAGAGGATCTTCTAATGACCAGGTCGTTATCCTATTAGACGGCGTGAGGTTAAACAGTCCACTTGGAGGAGGTGTAGATCTTTCTACAATACCAATTGATTATGTAGATAAATTTGAAATCATTAGGGGAGGTGCATCTGCTCTAGCTGGCTCAGACGCAATCGGGGGGGTTGTAAATATTGTTACGAAGAAAACTGATGAACCATTTACCTCCTTATCGGCTACTTACGGTTCATTTGAAACCCTCCTATTTAACGTTTCGAGGGCTCAAAAAATTGGAAACCTCGGCTATTTCTTTTCTTATACGCACGCCCAGAGCAATGGGGATTTCGAATTCAAATCTGTCAATAATCTCACTCTTAAAAGAATTAACAATGAATTCCATTCTGAAAGCTTCCTGGGCAAGATTGAATATGACCTGAAAGGATGGCGCATTGGCTTCCTCAATGAATTTTTCTATGACGATAGAGGTGTTCCTGGTCTAGGGGAATTTCAGCAACCCGATGCAAATCAAAAGGACATTAGGAATCTCACTAGCATAAATGTTTCAAAGTCAGGTTTCATTGTCCCTAACATTGACTTTCAAACAATTATATTTAACAGGTTTGACCAGCTAGAGTTCAAAAATCCCAATCCAACAATAGGTATCCCCATTGATACGCTTAGCAAATTATATTCATTCGGCATAAATCCAAGGCTGACATGGTATGCACCTTTTAATCAAATTATAACAGTTGCAACAGAACTCAAAGGCGACGTTTTAAGGGACGAGGACTTTGATAACCCTGATCGATTTACGTACAGTTTCTTCCTGAGTGACGAAATAAGCCTATTCGACGATTTGATACTCATCAACCCTTTAGTGAGATATGATCTATACAAAACCACTCAAGTAACAAGCTCAACGGAAGATGGCTTCTCACCAAAATTGGGAATCATCTACTCGCCATATCAACATATCTCATTTAAGGGAAACATCGGGAGGTCCTTTAGAGCCCCTGGCTTTGGTGAGCTTTTCTTCCCCGAAGAAGGATTTATAGGTGGAAATCCCAACCTAAAGCCCGAGACATCCTTTGATTTTGATTTCGGTTTGGTTTTTTCACACCCGAAAATCGGTGTTGAAATTAATTATTTCAGAAGCAAAATCGATGATCTCATTTTGTTTGTATTTGTCAGTGCGCAAAGGATTGAACCCCTAAACGTTGGGAAGGTAACTGAGCAGGGTATTGAAACAAGCCTCATATTAAGACCATTTGATTTTCTCGAGCTTTTTGCAGGATATACATTCCTAGACGGAGAGCTGGAGGATACTGGTGCTCAACTGCCAGGGAGACCCAGAAACAAATTTGATCTTAGAGTCGTATTTTCACATAGATTTTTAAGACTTTTCGGGGAAACACATTATGTAGATGAAATCCCCCTTACACCCTTCCCAAATTCACAAACCACAGATGCTAGGACCACATTCGACGTTGGCGGAACAGCTGAGTGGTGGAAAATATTACTCACAATCGAAGTAAAAAACCTCTTTAATAATTTAGATGTAAGAGACGCCTTGGATTTTCCTCTTCCGGGACGGACCGTGTTTGTGAAAGCAGGGATAAACTTTTAGCATGAAAAGTAAGGATTACTAAAACGTAAAATACAAAAATATATGAGAATAAAAAATATAAATATGGCAAAGAATCTGTAGGAGCAGCTTCTAGCTGCGATCAAATCGCGCCAGGATGGTGCTCCTACCATTACGTTTTGCAATTTATTAAAAAGGAGGAATTAGACATGAGGCTATGTATAACATTTTTTATACTAGGTTTATCGGTGCTTTTTCTTTGGGGTTGTGAAGATTCAGGAACTGGGGGTGGTGGATTTATTCCAACAGGTAACATTATCGCCGTGGCGGAAAGGAGTGGTTCGAACCAAACTATACAGGTCGGAGGTACTCCAGGTTCAGTTCCCGCTGGTAGTCTTGTCGACGTAACCAATCGCGACACAGGCAAGACTCAAACAACCGTTGGTGAAAGCGATGGGAGCTTTGATCCTACTTTTATGGGGAGCACGAACGATTTGTTTAACGTTAAAGTGACAAGTAATGGCACTGTTGTGGAAGATACTGTTATTGGAGTCACACTACTATCACAAGCCGTAAAGAGAGACCTCGCAGTTCTTGGAAGCGTACCTGCATCAATAGAGATAAGGGGAAATCGTGCCTACGTAGTTAACGGTTTTTCAAATAACATTCAAATCTTTGATCTTGACCAGGATCCTCCACAAGAAATAGGTACAATTGTATTACCACCTAATTCCAATCCAGTTGCAATGGCTTTTCTAGATGACACAAGAGCTTATGTGGCTAACAACATTGGACAAAGCGTAGCTCTGGTAAATGTCCAAACCAGACAATGTGAATTAATAATTGTTCGAACTGGGGAAGGGACAAACTTTCCTCCATGCCAGGAGGTCAGGTTTGCGGTTGGAGCCTTTGAAGATCCGTCAGACGTGGCAATTGCAAATGAAAAGGTCTATGTTTCTAATAGTAACCGTGATGAATTTTTTGTACCGTTACCAAACGGCTTCATATCCATAATTAACAGTGTTACAAATCAATTTATGGGGACCATAACTGCTTCCGGAGCAGATAGCGCTGGATTGACAGTTATTGATGACAATATCTACGTTGTAAACAGCGGGAATGTCCTTTTCGATTCGCAGACTAATACCTTCACCTGTGATTTTGACTTTCCTCCATCAATCGATGTCCTAAATACTCAAACAGATAACATCATTGATACGATTGAAATACCTCTAAGCGAAGAAAACAACAAAGTATGCCCAGGAGGGGACCCTCCAAACCGAATTGCGCCTACACCTGATCAAGGATTTGGCTATATAAGAGTCGGACTTGTGGGAGCCTTATTGAAAATAAATCTAGACACTAATACGCTGGTTAATGGAACTAATAATCCAATTATCGTAACCGACATCTCCGGATTAGATAATACCGCAGACGTACAAATTAACGGAGAAGGTCTTGGGTTCATAACTCTTTTCAACTCTGATCAAATTGCTGTGATTGATACCACAGATGACGAGATAAGCCCATTTCCATTTAGCTTCTTTTTTCCGGCAGGAATTAGGGCTGATAATCCAAACTCAGATTTATTTGATGGAGTGCAACGTCTTGCGATAATTCCAGGCATACAAGGCATTGATTTTCAAGGTGCTGACATATTCTATACAACCGGCATAAGCTCAAAATTGGGCTCTGTAAATACATCGCTAGTTTTACCGCCTCAATAGATTGCTATTGCATCCGCATACAAAGTAATGAATATTACTCTTATAGAAAAACTATACATTTATTTGAAAAGATGTATTAGAAAATCATCATTGTGAGGAAGTGAATCGACTCTAACAATGAGATAATAAAATGTCAACGATTGTCGCGGAGGACTTAAGTCCTCCTCTACATTTGACGAGCGGGAGGTTTTCATGCGAATTTGCTCATTTCTGCCTAGTACAACTGAAATTGTCTATGCATTAGGATTGGGAAACAACTTAGTAGGAGTGACCCACGAATGTGATTATCCACCAGAAGCTATAAATAAATCTAGAGTTATTTTGAGCCTAATTAATCCTGATGAACTATCGAGTAGAGAAATAGACGAGATAATTACGAAAAATAGAGGCGAGGGTAAAAGTACATACCTTATAGATATCCAAGAATTGAAAGAGGCAAACCCCGATATAATTCTTACCCAGGGGTTATGTGAGGTATGTGCAGTTTCGGGAAATGAAGTTGCGGAAACTGTAAAGGTCCTTGGACATGAACCGCAGATAATTTCATTAGAGCCAAAAACCATTTCCGAGATACTCGAAACAATTCTTGTCGTAGCGGATGCTACTGGCCGAAAAGAACAAGCTCATAAGATAGTGGACAAATTAAATGCCAGAATAGATAGGATAAAATCATTACTAGCAAATGAAAGAGACCGCCCAAGGGTTTTTTGCATGGAGTGGCTCGATCCTCCATTCGTGGGAGGTCACTGGATTCCAGAAATGGTAGAGATAGCGGGCGGTGAAAACGGTTTAGGAAAGGCAGGAAAACCCTCATTGAGGGTCACCTGGGAAGATATACTGGAGTTTGCTCCACAAATCGTAGTATTCATGCCTTGTGGCTTCAGTATTGAAGATACACTCAAAGAAATAGATATTGTGACTTCTCATAGATATTGGAATCAAATACCAGCCTCAAAAAGGGGCCAGGCCTACTTAGTGGACGCAAATTCATACTTTTCAAGGTCTGGACCCAGGATAGTGAATGGCTTAGAGATATTAGCAAAGATAATTCATCCGGAAGCATGTGACTTCGAGACTCCATCCAACTCAATCCTTAATCTAAGAAACTATTATTACTTTGAACAAACATTGGGATGATAAATGAAAACAAGACTAATTATGTCACGAATTCTATTTTCAGTATTAATCTTTCTCGTCTCAACCTCCCCCTCTAAGTCGGGAAAATACCCCGAGCGCATAATATCTCTTTCTCCAAATATTACAGAAATCATATATGGAATTGGAGCCTGGGAAAAAGTTGTAGGAGTAACTCTCTATTCAGACTTTCCACCCGAAGCAGAAGGAGTGCCAAAAGTAGGGGGGTGGGTCAATCCAAATTTTGAGGAAATCGTCAAGCTAAACCCAGACTTGGTATTACTAATGAAAGATCAAGATGGCATGTTCGGCGATAAAATCAGAAAGCTTGGTTATAAAACACTTACAATAGACAGCAACACCTCAATTAACGACATACAAAATTCTATATTGGAAATCGGCAGGATGTTGGGAAAACAGGATGAGGCTCACAGACTTTCAGAGGAAATTAAGAATAGTCTGAACGAGATCCGATTAGAGACAGAAAATACTCCAGATAAGAAAGTTCTCTTAGTCATCGCGCGAAATCCCGGGAGACTCGAGGACATTTATGTCATCGGAAAAAACAATTATATCAATGAATTAATTTCCTTAGCGGGTGGCACCAACGTAGTAGAAAGCGATCGGTTTGCTCTCAAAATCACGATAGAAGCAATTTTATCATACAGTCCAGATGTGATAATTGAGGTAAATCACCAAAAAAACAAGCATACAGATGATATTGTAAAAATCTGGAATGATCTTAAAGAAACCCAAGCCGTTAAGGATCAGGAAGTCCATGTCGTATTGAGCAATGAATTACTTCGTCCCAGCCAAAGAATAATAGAAGGAGCCCGAATTTTATCACGGATACTACACCCCGAATTATCTTTTAAAAATGAAAAACATAATTGAAGGTAAAGATATTAGATTCTCTTACGATGGGACAGAAGTCATAAAAGGGGTTGATATATCGATCAGCCAGGGAAGGATGATCGGATTACTTGGAGCAAATGGCGTAGGTAAGTCAACCCTTCTTAAGATACTCTGTGGGATATTGAATATAAAATCCGGTAAATTGTTTTTTGAAGAAAAAGAACTAAGACATATTTCTAATAGGGATACTGCAAAAAGAATTGCTTACATACCCCAGAATTCAACGTTTGACTTTCCGTTTACCGTTTCCGAAGTAGTAAATATGGGTAGGGCTCCCTATCTCGGGAGATTTGAATTTGAAAATGAAAAGGACATGCAAATATCATTTCAAGCAATGCAAAAAGTTGGGATAGAACATCTCAAAGATCGGCTGATCACAGAGATTTCAGGAGGGGAAAGACAGCTTACCTCGATCGCGCGCGCCCTAGCGCAGGAACCAGAGATAATGATCCTGGATGAACCGGTGACCTTTCTAGATTTAAAACACAAATCCAAAATCATGGAAATTCTCAATAATTTAAAGAACCAAAAAACCCTAACAATAATCTCAGCAACACATGATATATATGCTTCCTTATACTATTTTGACGAAATCATAGTGCTCAAGGATGGGATCATTTTTGCGGAGGGAAGCAGTGATGAAATACTAAGGGAAGATATTCTAAGTTCAGCATACGGGATAAAGGTAAATGTAAGAAAAGAACACGGTAGAACATTTGTGATTCCATCAGTTTAATTTTTCTATCTAATGACTGTAAATCCTAAAAACAAACTTTTAGTTTCTCTTATAAGTTTATTCATCCTTTGGGTTCTAATTGCTCTAATAAGTATATTTGTGGGGACTTACGACATAAACCCGCTACAAGCGCTACTTTCTGGGGACGAGCTTTCTAAAACGATATATTTTAAGATTCGAATACCAAGGATTATAATGGCTACCATTGCAGGAGGCACACTTGCAATAGCGGGCGCCGCCCTTCAAGCGCTTTTTAGAAATCCACTCGCTTCACCATTTACTCTTGGTATATCTGGAGGGGCATCGCTGGGTGCACTTGTCGTGATAAGATCGGGACTAGCTCATGGTCTTCTGGGATTTTCGACAGTTTCTATTTCCGCATTTGTATTTTCTATAATTACTATTTTCTTCGTATATTCAATCTCTAAGGTTCGCGGAGTTGTCGCTACCGGAAGACTCCTGCTAGCCGGTGTTGTCGCTAATTTCGTATATTCCGCGTTGATACTCTTTATGCAATTTTTCTCTGACTTTACTCAACCTCTCCACACTATGAGATGGATAATGGGAAGCCTTGATATAGTAGGATTTGATACAGTCTGGAAGACGGCGCTTTTTGCTACCCCTGGTTGCGTTATACTCCTTTCTTTGACAAAGGACATGAATCTTCTCTCTCTGGGAAATGATGTAGCAGCCTCACTAGGAGTTGACGTCGAAAGGATGGAAAAGAAAATCTACTTTGCAACTTCCCTCGCGGCAAGCGCGGTCATTTCGGTTACTGGCCCAATCGGCTTCGTAGGACTAATTACACCCCATATCCTAAGAATGATTTTGGGAGTCGATAATAGGATAATTGTTCCATGCTCATTTCTACTTGGTGCATCATTCCTCACCGCCACGGACACAATCTCGAGAACAATACTATCACCCATAGAAATTCCGGTTGGAATAATAACTGCTTCATTTGGGGGAGCGTTTTTTCTCTGGCTTCTTATGAAAACAAAAAAAGAAGTAATAGTATGATTTAACGATGTTGATTAATTAAAAAGCTTTTTGGTATTTTAACTTTTTAATTAAGATTTAGGAGGTTCTGCAGACTTAAATGGATCTGCTTCCTCTCCAGCAGATTCAACTGGCTGAGGTGGTTCTTCAGCCGGTGCCTGTGCTTGAGTTTCCTCAGCTTGAGGGGGCTCAGCAGGAGTTTCACCCAATGAAGAAACAAAATACAGTACCAAGAACACTAGTACCAAAACAATGACACCAATTATAAAACTCATGGGCATTTTTTTTCCTCCTTATTCAATTATTGTAAGATCAATAAATATTCTCTCAGAAAACGACAATATAATCTGATATTAATAAATTTTATATATATATGTCAAGGCATTATTACATTTAGATGCTAAGTCTTATGATACCACAAAGTACTCATCTATGTATTATAGATCCGGTAACAAATACTAAAAGCATGCAAAAACATGTTATTTTAATTGTTTTCAAAGCATTAGAGAAACAAAGTTGATATCCAATCTAAAAAAACTATTAAGGAAATCCTGTCAACATAATAGAGAATTCTTTGAAATTGATCCAGAGCTTGAGATAACTCTCTCCTTAATTGAATCAGGATGTCTAGCTACTTTGATTAATAATAGAACAATTTTTATATATAAGGGCGCACAAGAAATAATTGATTCGATTGGAGATATAAACGAAATCTCATTTGATCTAAATTGTATTAAAAGACAAGAGTTTCCATCAGTTGTCATGCAATTTTATCTTATAAACAAAAATAATAAAACATATAAATTTGAATACTTTTTCGGAATTGAATCAGAGCAGGATATGAAACTTCTTGAATGCTTAAAAGATCAAGATCATTTTAACATATATTTCATGGATTCTAATCTTCAATTTTCAAAGAGAATTCCAATAAGCGAAATCGACAAAGACAGTATCAAATCTGTAACACTTGAGGCTAGAAATTAGGTTGACAAATTAGGTACTTGCCTTGATAATATCCCTTCAAATGAAATAAATGGAGAGTGAGATATCTTGAGCTTTGCAAAGATTACTGGAACCGGTTCATATGCTCCTGAAAAAGTACTGACAAATTATGATTTCGAAAAAATTGTTGACACATCCGATGAATGGATTCGGACAAGAACAGGAATTCGTGAGAGAAGAATCGCAGACCCAGATGTAGCTACTTCCGACATGGCTTATGAAGCCTCAGTAAAAGCTCTTGAGGCTGCATCAATCGACCCATCTGATATAGATGGAATAATCCTAGGAACTGTAACACCGGATTATTTATTTCCTGCTAGCTCTTGTCTTGTCCAACACCGCTTAGAAGCCAAAAACGCATTCGCATTTGATCTTTCCGCTGGTTGTTCCGGATTCATATATGCTCTTCAAGCAGCAAAAGCAATCATAGTATCGGGGGATGCTGAGAACATTTTAGTAATAGGTGCCGAGACATTATCAAGAATTGTTGATTATAGAGATAGGTCAACCTGTATTCTCTTCGGTGACGGTGCTGGAGCGGCTGTTTTATCAAAATCTGATGAAAACGGTATTTTATCAACATATCTCAGGGCAAATGGCGAAGAATGGGATAAAATTATACAGCCAGCAGGTGGCTCCCGCATCCCATCAACTGAAGAAAGCGTTCGAAAAGGACTTCACTATTTAAAGATGAAAGGGAACGATGTTTTTAAAGAGGGTGTAAAAGGGCTCGAATACGCTTCTCTAGAAGCAATAAAAAAGGCGGACGTAACAACTGAACAGATTGCTTTATTTATACCCCACCAAGCAAATCATAGGATTATGGAAGCGGCAAGAAAACGTCTCAATCTTCCTCCTGAGAAACTATTCGTAAACGTTGATAGATATGGCAATACCTCATCAGCATCCGTCGCTATAGCGCTTGACGAAGTAGTAAGAAACGGAAGGATTAAAAAGGATGATTTAATTCTTTTTGCCGTAATCGGTTCTGGATTCACCCTAGCCTCTGCAGTTGTAAGATGGTAAAGTAGTTACTTTATATCCATAACTAACTTTTTCCTTAACTCAAAGGTAAGTCTCAGATTTCTAGATGTAACTATTGCTGTTAAAGCCACTTCTATACTCTACTCACCATAAACGAGCCTTGATTTACCTTCATAAAATCAATTATCTCTTTTATGTATCTTTATCAATATAATGGACAATCCTTTAAATTTGGTAAAATGATTAGCCAAATTATAGCAAATTTGTTATAAGGAGCGAAAAAAAATAATCCAATTAATTGCAAATATTGTTTTACCTGTTTTCCTAATAACACTTGTTGGATTTCTATTTGGTAAGGTAAAGAAAATAAATCTCTCTGCACTGAATGATTTTGTAATTTATATTGCTACTCCTTCATTAATTCTTTCCTCTCTCGCTAAAGATACAATAGAGATCGATCTTGCCGGAAAAGTATTTGTATCAGTCTTGGTAATTATAGGACTAATTTCTATCATAGGTTATCTCATAATTAAATATTTAAATCTTCCCATAAAGGTTTATTTACCGCCAATTATATTCGCCAATACTGGAAACATGGGACTCCCTCTCATTTTATTTACATTCGGTGAGAATGGATTAAATATTGGGATACTATATATGGTCTTTTCCACGATAATGCAGTATACACTTGGAATTATGATTTTGAGCTTTGATAAAAGCCCCCTCGAAGTATTAAAACTGCCCTTGATCTATTCAGCCATTATAGGGCTGATAATAAGTGTATCGGAATGGAGTATGCCCACAGTTATAGGAAGAGCGGTGGACCTACTAGGTCAGGCAAGCATTCCTACGATGATATTTTCGCTGGGATACAAATTGTCCGGAGTCACTATTACTCAAGTAAAAAGATCGCTTGGATTTGGAGCAATGAGAATTGGATTGGGATATGTAATTGGGTTATTTGTGGCTAAACTTTTCAATATTAACGGTCTTGCTTCAAATGTTGTGATACTCGAATCATCAATGCCACCTGCGGTGTTTAACTTTGTTTTAGCTGAAAAGTACAATCAAGATCCCAAAACTGTAGCATCTATAATATTTGTAGGAACCTTACTCTCAGTCATTACCACTCCAATCATCATCGGCTATCTAATCAATTAATATTGATATTTTACTAAGTATTCCATTCGACTCTAACCATTAATAAAAAAGGCTATATTCTTGTTCAATCGAACTAGAAATGGTAATTTCTTTTTCTTGTGTCAACAGTATACATAAAAGGGGGCGGTACTCCCTTGAGAGGAGAGTTGGCTCCACCTGGTGATAAATCAATTTCACATAGAGCCATTATTTTAGGCTCTCTAGCCCAAGGCTTGACGACTGTAAGGGGATTCCTTTCTTCGGAAGATACCCTCTCAAGTGCCAAGGCAATGATGAAGCTCGGGGTACCTATAGAAATTAATAAGGAAACTGTCAAGATAAGAGGAAAAGGTAGTTATGGACTAAGTGAACCCGACGATATTATAGATGCGGGAAATTCCGGAACCACGGCAAGAATACTCACCGGCCTCCTAAGTTCCCAGAACTTTTTTTCTTCCATTACGGGTGATCAATATCTTAGGACACGTCCGATGGATAGAGTTGTTAAACCTCTAACTCGCATGGGAGCAAGGATATGGGGGAGAGATGAAGGACGAAGGCTACCGCTTGCTTTTCTTGGAAGTGAACTAAAGGCTATAAAGTACAGTTTACCTGTGGCCAGTGCTCAGGTGAAATCCGCTATCCTCTTAGCTGGTCTATATGCTGTGGGGGAAACCGAGGTCGTTGAACCAAATCCCACAAGAGATCATACGGAAAGAATGCTTTCATATCTTGGAGTGAGAGTCGAGAGAAATAGTGTAAGCATTAAAATGGAAGGTCCTCAACAGCTTAAGGAGGGAAGAGAAATATCAATCCCTGCTGACATTTCATCTGCATCATTTTTAATTGTTGCAGCACTTATAAACCCAAATTCTGAAATCTTAATAAAAAATGTTGGGATAAATCCTCAAAGAACAGGAGCAATTGAAATTCTTAAAAAAATGGAAGGAAACATAGAAATTCTCAACAAAAGAGAGGCTTGCGGAGAAGAGATAGGAGATATTCTTGTGAGGTCAAGCACTTTAATAGCAACTGAGATAAAAGGAGAGATAATTCCTAAGACGATTGACGAACTACCTGTAGTTGCAGTTGCAGCGTGTTTTGCAGATGGTGAAACTTTAATCAAGGACGCAGAGGAGCTAAGGGTAAAGGAGACCGACAGAATAAAAGCGATAACAACCGAACTTGCAAAATTCGGAGCTGATATTGAAGAACTTGATGATGGAATGATTATTAACGGGCGGGAGAATCTAAAAGGTACAAAGTGTACGAGTTGGGGAGACCATAGAATTGCAATGGCCCTTACCATAGCCGGTACGCGAGCAGATGGTCAAACTGAAATTGAGGATTCGGAGTGTGTATCGGTTTCATTTCCAGGATTTTTCACATCATTGAATAACCTTAGAAAATAAATATGACAAATAGTAGAAATGCTATAATTATTACAATTGACGGCCCATCCGGCGCGGGAAAAGGTACCGTTGCACAGATTGTGGCAAAAAAACTAGGACTTGATTATCTAGATACGGGGGCAATGTATAGAGCAGTTGCTCTCCTTGTTAGTAGAAAAACGATCAATATCGATGATGAGGAAGAACTCAAAAATATTCTCCTCAAGGCTCATATCACTTTTGAAAGAAATACTGATAAAAGGATAAATATCGAACTAAATGGTGAAGACATAACTAATAAGATAAGAACACCCGAGATATCTAGCCTTTCGTCTTACTTAGCTACCAAAAGAGTAGTAAGGACCAAACTTAAAGAAATACAACGAGAAGTTGGCAATAAAGGAAGCATAGTAGCTGATGGCAGAGATATGGGAACCTACGTCTTCCCAGATGCCGATTATAAGTTCTTTATGGACGCCACACTCGATGAGAGGGCAGGAAGGAGATGGCTCCAACTAAAAGAAAGTGGAAGGGATGTCGCCTTAGATGAAGTAAAAAAAGAGATTGAATTAAGGGATAGGCAAGATTCTGAGCGCTCTGAATCTCCCTTGCATCCTGCTCCGAATGCGGTCATAATAGATACGACAAACCTCAGCATAGATGCTGTCGTAGAGAAAATAACTGATATTGTTGGAGGTAATCGACAGGCATAATACCTGAACGCAACGCTTTTTTAGAAGAGAATGCAAGAAATTCAAGTTTCATATGAATTAATAACAATTTCTAGTCTGTATCCAAGAACAATAAAAATCATCTTTTTTTAAATTGATAAATTATGAAGAGATTTTTTCTAGATGAGGAACCAAGTTTTAATCAACTTCTTGAAGAAAATATAACTGTTCCTCATAAAGGGAAAATTTTTAAAGGGCGTGTAGTCCGTGTTGATGAGGATGATGTTTTTATAGACTTTGGATATAAATCTGAAGGAATAGCGTCTATAAATGAGTTCTTTGGAAAAAACGGAGAACCAGAAGTCAGGATTGGAGACGAAGTCGAGGTAATATTAGAGAATTGGGCCGATAATGGGGAACTCCCTAAGCTATCAAAGAAAAGAGTAGACTTACTTAAAGAACATGAAAGGATCGAGAAATTTTATCAAAACAGCGAGTTAATTACCGCCACTATAAAAGAAAAAGTTAAGGGAGGCCTAATTACAGACATAGGTCAGAATGTAGAGATTAAGGCATTTCTACCGGCTTCTCAAATTGATATCAGATCGCAAGGTGATCTTAGTAAACTTATTGGTAATAATTTAGAAGCGAAAATTATTAAACTAACAGATAATGGAATTGTCATTTCTAGAAGAATACACTTAGAAGAACAGCGAGAGATTCAAAAAAATAGAGTACTTTCATCACTTAAGGAAGACATAATCATATCGGGTAAGGTTGTAAAAATTATTGATCGGGGAGTGTTCATTGATTTAGGCGGGGTAGAGGGCTTCATTCCCATAGGCGAATTGTCATGGGGAAGGGTAAAAGATCCTAGCGACATTCTTAAATTAGACGAAGAAATAAGGGTTAGAGTTTTGAAAATTGAAGAAGGCTCTAGAATAACTCTAGGACTCAAACAGACAAAACAAGACCCATGGACTTTTGTTGAGAGAAAGTTTAAGCCTGGCTCAATGGTACGAGGCAAAGTAGTTTCTATAGTAGACTTTGGTATTTTCGTAGAACTTGAACCAGGTGTTGACGGTCTTGTTCATATATCTGAAATATCCTGGATAAAGAACTTCAGACATCCAAAAGAAGTAGTAAACATAGGCAGGCGAGTTGAAGTGATGATTTTAGAAGTCGATGTAGCTAAAAAAAGATTAGGTCTCAGTTTAAGGCGAATTGAACCGAGCCCCTGGGAGATTTTCAAGGAAAATAACCCTCCTGGAACAAGAGTGAAGGGAAAAATTAAAAACGTGAACGATAAGGGAATCTTTGTGGCAGTCGGCGAGGAATTAGTAGGTTTAGTACGTCCTTCTCAGATTTCATGGAAGGGTAATGTCAATCCCAAGGGTTCAGTTAAAGAAGGTGATTATATCGATGTAGTTGTTTTAGACGTCGATGAAAAAAATCAAAGAATTGCATTAGGCGTCAAACAACTAAAAAATGACCCGTGGCAAGAGGCACTCAACAAATATAAACCCGATGAAACTGTATTGAACGGAAAAGTAATTCATATAAAGGAAAAGGGATTTGTGCTTGAGCTCGAAAATGAACTTGAAGGGTTTATTCGATTTTCAGAATTGGCAGAGCCAGATACGAAAGATATTAACAAAATTGTGAAAATCGGCGATGAATTTACAGCACTTGTTACAGGATTCGAGAGGAGAAAGAAGCAACTCAATCTTAGTATAAAGAAGTATGAAGAATGGCTCGAGAAAGAAAGAGTCTCAAATTTTATGTCTTCACAAGGAGAACCATCGGTTAAACTTGGTGACCTATTAGGAGATAAGCTGAAATCAATAACCGAACAAGATTGAGGTAATTACAACTTGCGTGGTTTACTTATCATAATACTTGTATTATTACTGGTTTCCTTTGCCTTTATTATCGGACTTGGAGCTGGCTTGGCCTTCTTTGGTGATGATGGTTTCGCTCCAGGTGAAAGGGTTGCCGTATTAAGAATCGATGACATTATAATTGATTCCCAAATATATCTTGAAAGCCTTTCTAAAATTAAAAAAGATGATTCCATTAAAGCCCTTGTTTTAAGGATAAACTCGCCCGGCGGAGCCGTTGGAGCATCACAGGAGATCTACAGCGAGGCCAAATTGTTAAGAGAGAAGATCCCTGTAATTGCTAGTTTGGGCTCTGTTGCAGCCTCTGGTGGATATTACATTGCTTGTGGAGCGCAGAAAATACTTGCTAATCCTGGCACTATAACCGGAAGTATTGGCGTGATTGCTCAATTTGTAAGTTATGAGCAGCTTCTAAATTGGGCAAAGGTTGACGTTGAAGTAATTAAAAGCGGAAAGTTTAAAGATACGGGCTCTCCTTTTAGAGAAATGTCCAAGGCTGAACTGGATTACTTGCAGACAATTATTGATAATGTTCATTCACAATTTACACTAGCTGTGTCAGAATCGAGAGATATAGATTTAAAAGTAATGAAACAAATATCCGATGGCAGAATCTTCACAGGTCAGCAGGCATTGGATCTAAATCTCGTTGATGAAATCGGTACTATCAGCGATGCTATTAGACTTGCTGGAGATATGGGTGGAATTGAAGAAGACCCTAATGTCGTTTATTATCCCAAAAAAAAGAGGACCTTTCTTGACCTTCTAATTTCAAAACTTGAAACTCATGGGCTCTCTGGTTTTCCATTAAAACATCGCTTTGGGCTATTTTACATAGTAGATATAATTAATTAACGATGAAAGCAATATGGGCTCCTTGGAGAATTGAATACATTACCAAGGAAAAAGAAGAAGGGTGCATTTTTTGTGATAAACCCCCAAAAAAAAAGGATAGAAAAAACCTTATACTTTATCGAGGAACCACTGGTTACATAATAATGAATCGCTTTCCTTATTCAAATGGTCATCTTATGGCTGTGCCCTATAGACATGTAGACGATATGGCAGAACTTGATGAATCAGAAAGGTTAGATCTGATGAATCTTACAGTTCTTGGTACAGAGGCTTTAAAGATACTAAATCCTGAGGGCTTCAATATTGGTATGAATCTAGGTAGAATAGCTGGTGCTGGAATTGAAGACCATATTCATTTTCACATAGTACCTAGATGGAATGGAGATACCAATTTTATGCCTGTTATCGGAGATACCAAAATCATACCAGAATACATTGATCAAACCTATCTTAAGCTCTTTGAACAATTAAAAAACTTAGGGAGGTAATTTATGAGATCTATTAAGATTATAATACTAGCTATCTTTGTTGTTTTGGTAATTGCATTCTTCACACAAAATCAAGAAGTTTTTACTCATGAATTTGAACTCAAGCTTGATCTTAAATTCTATCAGATCGGCCCGTATCTCACTACTAACATTGTGATTATTTTGGTTACTTTCCTTATTGGTGTTCTCTTCGCAGTTGTGTGGGGCGCCTTACATTCAGGGTCTCTCAAATCACGTATAAAAGAGCAACAAAAAAGAATTATCGAGCTTGAATCTCAACCATCGGAACCAAGCACGTCCGTATTTGGTAGTTCAGTCATAAGTGGTTCTTCTTCAGAAACAGCCACTGAAGAGACAAATACCTAACATTTACATTAATTATTTATAATTCCATGACAATCAGTGGAATCATCCATTCCCGGTGACAGATTCATCAATATTTGCCTAAGACTCAATAATTCTTATCATATAATATATGAATCAAATCCTACCGAAACCAAGCTGGATTAAGGCCAAGATTCCAAACAGTCCAAATTACAAGCACCTTAAATCACTGATGAAGAGCCTAGATCTTCATACAGTTTGCGAAGAAGCCAGATGTCCAAATATCGGTGAATGTTGGGGAGCCGGCACTCTGACTTTTATGATCCTCGGTGATACCTGTACGAGAAGCTGCGGTTTTTGTAGTGTCAAAACGGGTAAAGGCAATGATTTGGACTGGGAAGAGCCAATAAGGGTTGCGGAAGCAGTAAGTGAACTGGTTAAAAATAATGTCTACATAAGTCATATAGTAATCACATCGGTAAATAGAGACGACAAAAATTATGAGAGTGCTCGCTTATTTGCAGAGACAATAACGAAAGTAAGAAAATACAACCCGGAGATCACCATTGAGGTACTTATTCCTGATTTTAAGGGCGAACTACAAGCTCTTAACGAAGTCGTATCGGCAAAACCAGATATATTAAATCATAACATAGAAACAGTACCCAGACTTTACTATCTACCTCAAGAAACTCACATTGGAAGAACACGAGCCGTAAGACCTCAGGCAAAATATGAATGGTCCCTAAGGCTCTTGAAAGAAAGCAAAGATCAGGGACATGAAGGAATATTAACCAAATCAGGAATTATGGTAGGTCTTGGAGAGGAAATAGAAGAAATAATTGACACGCTCTGTGACTTAAAAACCGTTGGTTGCGATATTGTAACCATTGGCCAATACTTACAACCAACAAGGGAGCACCTTCCTGTATCAAAATACTACCATCCCATCGAATTCGAATCTCTAAAAAAATATGGAGAAGAGATAATAAGCATACCTCATGTGGAGTCCGGTCCTCTCGTAAGGAGCTCTTACCATGCCGAAAAACAGGTAATAAAATTCGATGGAGCTTTGAGCTAGTGAAGTACTCTTAGTATCTTATCTTTATATGACCTTATTAAAATAACAGATACAAAATAGCTCTATAATGAAGATTGTAAGACATTGACCATAACTTCCTACAATTTTTATCTTAATTTAATATGCAAGCTTACCGATAATTTCTTGAGATCTGACAACTGCAGATGAAACGAGGACAGAAATGTTAGAAACGCTATCATCATAGTCACAACTATTTCGCCATACTCTTAGATCGTCGAGTTTGGATGAGATATCAGTCATTCCTAGATTCTGAAAATGTTCCCTGACACGCTTATGATCTGCGGATTTATAAGTCGGAATAAAACTACGCTGGTCACGAGCATAGTTTCGGGAATGACAATAAGCTGCGTAGTAAGCTCTACTCACAGAACACCGTAATCCAGCCTCTTGACTAAAGCTACTTCCACCATATCCCTGAAGAAACCGGGCTAAATTAAGATACTCTTTCCAATCAAAACTCATATTTATTACCTTGGAGGATGAAAATCGGTTGTTACAAGTAGCCAACCTGATCTTCCTATAAGCATCTCTTCATATTGTTTACGTACGTCCTCAATTTTATCCAGTATATTTTCATCGTAATGTTGCTGACGAACATAAAGCGTTAGATACTCGTCCTCGATCTCTGGATCATTATAAATTTCTAATGATAGTTGAGTCTGTATCCCAAATTCATCTCTAGCCATTTTACAAATATATAGTACGAAATTACTTAAATCGGGATAACGAATTAAGTAATCACTAACTTCCGAGGGCTTTGAAATGGTAATCCAATATTCTTGAAGTTGAGTAAGAACCTCTTCAATTTGAGAACTTAAATTAAAGCTACCTATAATTTGCAATTCTTTAGAATAATATCTATTCAATTCGTTCCCATAACTATAAAGTAAATCAGCAATGAAATACTTTTCTTTTATTGAAAATTTCGGTCCTAAAATTACGCTGGCACTCTTTATATTCTCAATGTTCTCAATATGAATCATGTAATCAAGCAATTCTTCCAATTCCTCAGGTTGGTAGAGTGATAAACTATGATATTTAACACTTTCTAAGTCGTGTCCAGTTGTTATAACTGCCATTCACCTTACCTCCTGAAAGATATCCCTTAAGGGTTGTGTTAAACATCCTTCAAAAATAGTTTCCGCTATTCCATGAGCATTTTCTACCCAAATTAAGGCATCATCGGACATTACAGTTCGTGGTTTAGAAAGAAAATAGTCTACATCAAGAATAAAAGAAGTACTTTCAGGATCTTCAACCAAGGTATTAGCCAATATTAATTTACAAGAGTCTCGGTCATCACAATACCTAAACAGAGTCTCCAAACGGAAATTTGCTAGATTTTGAGGCAAGTTGTCACCTAAAAATGGTCTAAATTCGAAAAAATGATCTAAATCAACGGATTTCATATTAATATTAATTTTATTTATATAACGTAATCCAATCCTTTCTAGTTTGTCAATTTTAACAATTTGATTGAGCGCATTAAAAACATTATCGATATGAGGTTTGTATTTCTCCCATGATGGATATGGAGCTAAGCAATTAATAGTTATAAGTCTAGTACCAACTTGTACGAAGATTTTTTTACTATCATTTAGAAACTGAACGAGCTCTTGACTTATTATCTGTTGTTGAATTCCTTTTTCAGATTGAGTTATGTCTACACTTTGCGTAATTCTTTGATTTTTATGATGAAAAACATCACCTACTTTTTCATAAATTAATCCAGGTACTGTTAGATCCCATTTACAGTCCTTCGGTAAACGAAACTCACAAACCGCCTCGATTATTGGAGGATTAATGTAATTTTTGCTCATATTGATTACAAATTTTCTTCTCTTTTGGCACAATAATACCTTAATTGTCAAAGAAATTCTTCTCAATACTAGGCGAGAAAAACGTTATTTTGATTTGTAGGTCTCAAACAAATGGATTAACAATCATCAAATCTTGGATTGTCGGTCCATGTTGTAAATCTACTGAATAGAGTACTGAACATTTGGATTTTATAGCTGCGGAGATAATTAATGAATCATAAAATGAATAAGTCCAGCGTTCAGTAATTTATAAGACTTGATTATTTATTCATAAAGTTTATACTTTAAAATATAAACTTAACATATAAAAGGACTATTCATATGAAAGCAACGGCCAAGGATTTAAGATTTCACACTAAAGAACTATTGGAAAGCGTATCAAGGGGTGAGGAAGTAATCATTACCTATCGTGGTAAGCCCTTCGCAAAGTTAGTACGTTTCAATTCTATTTCTGAGACACATAAAGTTACAAATCCCCTAAAGGGAATCTGGAAAGATCATAAGGAAAGTGAAGAGGTTTATAAATACATAGAGACCATAAGAAAAGGCAGAACCGATGTTGATTGATACAGATATCGTCATATGGTACATGCGAGACAATCCAAAAGCTGTTGAACTCTTAAATTCCAACGAAGGATTTTTAATTTCTGTAGTTTCTTATCTGGAGCTAGTCCAAGGCTTAAGAAACAAGAGCGAATTCAAGGCTCTCAAAACTGCTTTAAAGATTTGGAAGATCAAAATCTTGCAAATCGATGAAGCGATTTCAACTAAAGCAATGTTTTATGTTGAACAGTATTTTCTGAGTTATTCAATACGCCTTGCAGACGCATTAATCGCCTCTACAGCAGTGCTATTTCAAATTCCACTAGTCACTGGGAATATAAAGCATTATAAAATCTTTAAGGAATTAGAACTACATCCTTTTACACCTTGATTAATTTCCGAAAATATTTATCCTCATATGACCATGAAATATGTGATACTACAAGCGGATGGTATGCCCGACCATCGTCTACCTGAGCTGGGAAACAAAACTCCACTTGAAGTCGCGAGAACTCCCAATCTGGACAAAATTGCAAAAACCGCAGTCCAGTTCGGAATGGTAAGAACAATTCCTGAAGGCCTGCCACCAGGAAGCGATGTCGGGAATTTAACGGTCTTGGGTTATGACCCGAGTGTTTACTACACGGGAAGATCTCCACTTGAGGCTGCAAGTATTGGTGTGCAATTGAAGGAAACAGACGTAGCACTGAGATGCAATCTTGTGACATTGAGGAAGTACAATGGAAAAACTGTGATGGAAGATTACAGCGCAGGCCATATATCAACTGAAGAAGCCAAAGAATTAATCATCGATCTGAGAAAAGAACTGGAAGAAGAAAATTTAAAACTTTTTCCAGGAGTTAGCTATAGGCATCTATTAGTATGGAATCATGGCAACAAAAATATTAAAACCACCCCGCCACACGACATCTCTGGAAAAGAAATAGATCAATACATTCCAAGGGGTGAAGGTACAGACAAGTTGCATGATATTATAGAAAAATCCGAATTAATACTAAATAACCATCCCGTGAATAAGAAAAGAATTGGGGAAGGGAAAAACCCAGCCACCAGCATCTGGCTTTGGGGACAGGGAGTAGCACCAAAAATGCCAACTTTCAGAGAGCTTCACGGAATCAGAGGCTCAGTTATTTCGGCGGTAGACCTAGTTAAGGGTATAGGCCATTATGCAGGTCTAGAAGTAATAGACGTTCCTGGAGCAACAGGTTACCTAGACACAAACTATGAAGGAAAGGTCAAATACGCCCTCAATTCTTTAAGCGATGTAGATTTAACTATGATTCATATCGAAGCTACTGATGAAACTGGCCATCTCGGCAAGGCAGAGCTAAAAATCCAGGCAATTGAAGATCTTGACACCCTGGTTGTAGGACCGATCTTGGAAGGCATCAAAATCTTTAAAGATTATAAAATACTAGTTATGTCAGACCACCCAACTCCTATCGATCTCAGAACACATGTAAATGAACCTGTACCGTTCGCAATATATAGCTCGAATGACGAAAGTATTAAAGATGAATCGCTTTCATACACGGAAACAATTGCATCAAATGCTAAAGTTTACTTAGATAAAGGCTGGAAATTAATCAGTGTTCTTTTAGAAAATAATTAAGTACTGCTCTTAACCTTTTCCCAAAGATCATCCATTTCATCAATCGAAAGCTCCGATAAATTCTTATTCATGTCTTTAGCTTTTTCCTCAATATCACGAAATCTATGTATAAAATTATCAATCGCACTATGAGTAGTGCTCTCGGCATCAAATTTAAGATGCCTTGCTAGGTTGACTAAAGAAAACATCAGATCCCCCCATTCTCTCTCTATTGATTTAGTATCACCCTTATCCAGCTCAATTTGTAATTCATTCAGCTCTTCTATGACCTTTTTTATGACCTCCTTTGAGTTAGTCCAATCAAAGCCGACATGGGAAGCCTTGTCCCCAACTCTTTGTGCACGTAACAGCGATGGCATAGAGCGAGGAATCTCAAGAAGATTTCCTTTTCTGGATTTTTCCTTTAACTTTTCACCATGCCATCTCTTTAATGCTTCTTCTGCGTCTTTCGCTTTCTTTTCTCCGAATACATGCGGATGGCGTCTAACCAATTTATGGTAGAGTTGATCAACCACCTCATCTATATTTAATTTCCCATCCTCCTTGCATATCTGAGAGGCAAACACTATTTGATATAAGAGATCACCGAGCTCTTCCTTTAGTTCATCAAAGTCGTTTGCATTAATTGCCTCAATCACCTCATATGCTTCCTCGATCATAAAAGTCCTAAGAGTTTTAAGCGTCTGTTCTCTGTCCCAGGGACAACCTTCGGGACTTCTTAGGTAATCACATAATTCTACTAAATCTTGGATTGTCCTCTTCATTGGTTGTAAGAAAAATTAGCTAATTGGAATTCGAATCTGATATATAAAATACTTTTATAGTGCTTCTCCAACATATCTACCATTTAAAAAGATATCTTTTAAATTCCCATCTCTGGTATAAATAATTTTTAAAATAAATGGATTTTTTCCAGAAATTATATTGAATCTCAAATCGTAGAACTCAACAATGTGCTCACCGTTTGATTTTCTGTATTGCGCCACAGGGTAATCAGCAAACCATTTGTAAAGACTCGTGATTTCTAATTCGTTTGCAAGACTTATGAAAGAATTACCGCTTGTTCTCGAAATCTCTTTGATAGATGTCGGACCATCTTTAAACATCGAAAAATTTATTTTGTAAAAGGCGTCTTCAGTTTCGATTACCCCCATCCAAAAAATGGGTGCTAGTGGTAATGGGTATAGTGTAGACTTTTTAACATCAAGCGTATTTTCATAAGCAAATTTGGTTAATTTATCTCCATTTATTGATTTTAGAGCCAGGCTGAGAATCATATAAAAAACAAGAAAAACTAACACAGAAAATGAAATCAAGATGGCCTTTCCCTTAAATTTCCAACAAAGAATCAAACCCAACAATGCCGGAATAGTGATAAATGGATCTATTATAAAAACCAGATTCCAACTGTATCTCTTCATGCTAATAGGATCGAATATTACTGTGCCATACGAAGTAATGAGATCAAAGAAAATATGTGAATATATACCAAGACCCACCATCAAAGCCAAAGCAAGCAAGTTTTTATATGAAGTGAACCTGTAAATTAGGGCGGCAAGAAAAATCGCAAAAAAAGGAGCAGCAATCACCGAATGTGTAATTCCCCTATGGTACCTGAGAGAAAAATCCGGCCCACCTAATGCTACCAATATATCCAGATCAGGGAAGATGGCCCCGATTAAAAAAGCAATCGTAGCAATTCTTCCTGATTTTTGTGAAAAACCAGTTCTAGAACCTAAAGTACCAATAAGCCCGTGAGTAATTGGATCCATGTCTAGACCTTAAATCTATTAGGATATCTTGTAAGATTCAAGCAACCTTTCTTTTTAACGACTACTACATCTTCGATTCTTACCCCGCCAATGTTTTCGTAGTATAATCCCGGCTCAACCGTTACTACATTTCCTTCTTCGAGTGTTTCCTCCCCCAAACCTATTATCGGGGGCTCATGAATTTCCAGACCGAGTCCGTGACCAGTTGAATGAATGAAACCCTGCTGTTTTCCTCCCATGGCGCCTGTCCGAAAGCCGCTTCTTCTGAAAAAATCAACGATCTCCTCATGTACTTCCTTCACTTTGACGCCATCTCTTACCATGCTAATTCCGATCTTTTGCCCTCTTAGGACTGTCCGATACATTTTCTTTAGTTCTTTCGATGGTTCGCCCTTAACAAACGTTCTTGTCATATCACCATAGTATCCACTATTTTGAGACTTTGGAAAAATATCAACGACAATAGGCTTATTCGCTAAAAGTGGGCCTTCACCTGTATGGTGAGGCATAGAGGAATGTATACCGCATGATACGATCGTATGCGAAGCAGAGTAACCTAATAATGATAGGAAAGAATTTATCTCACCCTTTATCCTCTCAGAAGTAAGTTCACTACCGTTTAAATAAAGAAGATTATTTCTTATGATGCTAGATGAGATCATACGCCGGGCAAACTCCATAGCCTTCGACGTATCTCTAAGACAATCTCTTATAAACTTCATTTCCATTGGTGTCTTCTTCAACCTTTCTTCAAAAAAAGGCTCTTTTTGTTTAAATCTCAGCCTGTAGCCGAGCTTTCTTAACTCATCTGTATATTTTATTGGAAATCTTCCTGGTACCAATGCACCTTTAATTTTTAGTTCTTTAAAAATGAGATCAACTATATTCGTTATAATTCTTTTTTTCCTTTTTTTTGGTGGAAGTTTCTTTAAATACTCAGAAAAAGAGAGAACTTTATCTACTTTTGCGTCCCTCTTGCCCCTTTCAATTTCGAGTTCATTTAATACAAGTATTTTCTCCCCTTTGTGTTCGATAAAAATAATTGGGTCAGGAACAAAAAAGTTGGTCCTATAATAAAGATCTGCACTATTTTCACTAGAATCTATAATCAGAAAGGACTGCTCTTTCATGTAAAAACTATACCCAATAGTTTTTTCAACTACTAAAGCTCCATATTGTTATCAAACAATGTACGCTATTTTTCATTTGAAGGTATAATATTGAAAATAGGACCAGAATCTTTCATGCAAACCCTACTTAGATTCTTTTATTTGTCTTCATTAATTTTATGGATAGGTAGTATTTTCTTTTTTAGTTTTATATCCTCTAGAAGTGTATTTAAAATACTTCCACGCGAAATGGCTGGAGATCTAGTGGCGGATATATTCCCTAAATACTATCTAATAGCGTACATTTGTGGAGGAGTTGCACTAGTTTCTACCATTCTTTACTGGATCATGGGCTATTCTTCATCTAGCATATTTTATTCATTTAGAGTTGCATTACTCTTAATAATGTTGGTACTCGCTATTTATTCTGGAACCGTGATTAGGCCGAACGCACATGAATTGAGAATTGAGATGAGAAGCTTGTCTCAGGACACTGCAAAATACAAAGAACTGCAGAATGGATTTCGAAGTCTTCATAAACAATCCGCAACATTAAATTTAACTATTTTCTTATTTGGAATTGCAATTGTTGCTTTAACTGCATATAATTATAGAGAGTGATCGAGATTTACGGTAGGAGGCAGAAAAGATATGTTTGAAATTACACTTAAGGCAGTAAGCGAAATTAAGAGACTTTTAAATGAAGAAGATATACCAAATGCCGTTCTTAGAGTTCGCGTAATTCCCGGCGGTTGTTCGGGCTTTTCCTATGAAATGGGGTTTGACGACGAAATTGATGAAACGGATCAAATATTCGAAGAAGATGGTGTTAAGGTAGCTATCGACGAGTCGAGTTACACTTATCTCAGCGGTGGTGTGCTCGACTATTCAGATGGTCTAAACGGGACAGGATTCAAGATCAATAACCCCAATGCCACCGGATCCTGTGGTTGCGGATCATCATTCACTGTCTAGTCTCACTAAAATCTTAATGGCTGAGTACCTCAATTATGAAGTATTCAGCCCTGCCACGTGTAACTATTCTTATTCACTAAATATTTCATATCCAGATAAAGTAAATTCATCAATATAAATATTTGCCTTATCTCTGTTCCTAAAATTGAATGTGGAGTTCTATCAACTTTTTTTAATAGAAGTAAGTTAAAATTTGAATATTACTAAATTAAATGAAACTAAGAAAACTTGGACGAACAAACCTTTTGGTTTCAGAAATTGGATTTGGAGCTTGGGCAATAAGTGGAATTGGATATGGACCGACAGACGATATTGAGTCCATTAGAACATTACATAGGGCGCTCGACCTTGGTGTTAATATCATTGATACTGCAGACTCTTATGGCAATGGACACAGCGAAGAATTGATAGGGCGGGTGTTAAAGGAAAGAGGTGATAAAGAAACGATAATTACAACCAAAGTTGGTTGGGATTTCTATAGAAAAAATGGAATCAGAGGTAATTTAAAAAGAGAATATATATTCTTTGCACTCGAACATAGCCTAAAAAGACTGAAAAGAGACTGGATTGACATCTATCAAGTCCATTTGTCAAAACCAGATTCATTAGTGAATCTTGAGGTATACGAAACTATGGATGAATTAAAGACGCAGGGAAAAATAAGATTTTATGGAGTTTCAGCTTCTTACGCCAGAGATGGCATTGCCGCCATTGCTACTGGAAAACCAGATATAATACAGATTGCATACAACATGTTAGAACAAGAAGCAGAAAAGGAATTATTTCCGCTCGCTATGAAAAATGAAATTGGAATCATTGCAAGAGAACCTCTTGCCTGCGGTCTCCTTACAGGGAATTACAATGAGAATTCCCTTTTTCTAAAGGGCGACCACAGACGCGGATGGAGTAAATCTTATTTGATGGACTCTATGGAAAAAGTGAAAAAGCTGATGTTTCTCAAAAGCCAGGAGAAAACCCTAATTCAAGCTTCACTTAGGTTTTGTTTATCTCACGAAGCAGTTTCGGCCGTAATCCCCGGTGCAAAAAGAGTATATCAGGTAGAAGAAAACATCGGCTCAACAAAGGTTCAACTGAGCTCTAAAGAGCTTGAAAATATTAAAGAAATTTATATTAATAATCTCGAAGAATGACTTTTTTATTTTAAATCAAGATAATCTTTTCTTTTATTATAACCCAATTACAATTATCATAGTAAAATGTCGCCTCTGTCTTAATACGTATGACATTTTATCTTTGGTGATTATTTATAAATATGCCCGACAAATCAAAGTTAATAGACATTCATGAACAAGCAAAATCCTATAACAGGATAAAGTCAAAGCATATAATAGACTCCCTGTACACGGATTTCGTACCATGGAGCGAAATCCCTGATTTTTCTACTAAATTCACTGCACCTTCTGGAAGAACGATTGAATTTGTCGATGACCCAACGGTGATTATTGGTACCGCTAATTTTAATAATACGAATAAGAAAGTGGCTATAATTGCACAGCAGACTCCTACAGACGACTCTGAACGGGCAAAGCTTAACTACGGTTTGGTAAAAGCTGACGGTTATGGATTGGCATACAATATGATGCTTTATGCGGAGAAGAACGGGTTAATGCTTCATAATCACATTGACACTATTGGAGGAGATCCCTTTGAATATTCCGCAGAAAAATTGCAGTCCTGGCTGATCTCCTACTGCCAAGCAAAGATGGTAATGCTTAACACAAAATCCATTTCTTTAATACTTGGTAGTGGTGGGAGCGGGGGTGCTATAGCACTACAGCTTGCGCATAGAAGATTCATGCTCTCCGGAGCTGAATACTCTGTGATTACAGCTGAAGGATGCTCTGCCATACTGTTTCGCAGGGCCGATAATATTGAAGAAGCACTCAAGGTTTTACAACCATCATCTGAATATATGCTTAGATACGGGATAATTGATAAAATAATCAAGGAACCACCATTAGACAAACCAGACTACATGTCCAAGACGCTAGACAATATTCGGAAGGCACTCGGCCAAGCTGCAGATGAATTAGAGCGCTCCGACATTAAACACTTACAAAAACAATTAAGAGATAAGATAGACGAATGTGGTCAACTTGAAACAAGACGAAAAAGATATCAAGCCTTTGCAAAAAAAATAAGGGGATGGCTACCCTTTAGCAAGACTACCAATTCTCAAGGATCCCCTATGCAGATAGCATTATATGGTGCTGAACCCTATGTATGTAATGACGAAAAAGATCCAGAGGGAAAAATCGTCAGGTATGGATGTAAGAATCGATCTACTAAAGAGGAGTTTCAAGATAATTTCTATGCATGTCCATTCTGCCAAAAACCCAGCCCCCTTGGATCAGATGACTATCTTAACTTATTCCTGAATTCCGGCTCTTTTCATGAAATACGTCCAGATATAAGTACAGAGAATATTCATGGGAAATTTAATTTTTACGATTACTCTGAAAGCCGAAATAAAATGACAAATCGAACAGACTCTAGGGATTCTCTAGTAATCGGATATGGTATGCTCACGGATATGCCTCTTGCTATTGCTGTTAGCGATTTTCGATTTATGGGAGGATCCATGGGCTCCGTTTTTGGAGAGAAAATGAAATTAATCGTTCGTTATGCTATAAATAAAAGACTACCTCTAATTTCCGTATCCGCTACTGGTGGTGCAAGGATGCATGAAGGTACGGTAGCATTATATCAGATGCCAAAGACAATTGCTTCAGTATTGAAGCTTAAAGAAGCAGGCCTTCCATACATCTCAGTTCTCGGTCATCCAACGACCGGTGGCGCTTTAGCCAGTTACGTCGTCCAAGGGGACTTCATTATTGCAGAGAAAAAGGCGAATGTCGCTTTTGCTGGACATAGAGTCGTAAAATTGACAAGCGGTGGTCGGGCATTGGATCCAAATATCACAACATCAGAATTTTATTCCAAGCATGGAGGAATACATCTTGTAATTGAGCGAGCACAGTTAAAATCAACAATTTCAGGATTACTTAGACTAACGCCCTGGTACAGAAGATTTAAAAAACAATCTTAATCATAGAACTTATAAATAGATATATTTAACGGAGAAACAATATCATCTTTGGATTAAATAATTTCATTAAGATTCACTATTTTGTAAACGTTTAACAACTAAACAAGAAATACGAATCAGAATAATTTTCGACTTCAAGGCTATATACTATTGTTTTGCTTTATAAAGACTAGTAATCTAGATAATAGCTCTTTTAGAGTAAATTTGTCCGAGATGGATCTATTATTGCTAAATCTTATTTTTACCAACATAAATAAGAATGGTTAGATTAAATTGAATACATAAATTTATATTAAAAACAATCATGCAGTTCGTATGCAGGCAACAAAGCAACAGATCACTGATAAAAAGGTAATAAAAGTTGGTGCTGGTCCAGCAGGTCTAACAGCAGCGTATAAACTTTGCGAAGCTGGCGTACGCTCAGTTGTTTTAGAGAAGGACTCAATTGTTGGAGGCCTGGCTAGAACCATCAACTTCAAAGGTTACCATTTCGACATTGGAGGTCACCGCTTCTTTACTAAAGTTAACCCAATTGAACATTTTTGGCACGAGATACTCGGGGATGATTTTATCAAGCGAAAGCGCCTATCCAGAATCTACCATAACAAAAAATTCTTTAATTATCCGTATAGGATTTCCAATGCATTACTCAATCTTGGTTTATGGAATAGCCTTCTCGTGGCAATAAGCTACTTCAAGTCACAATTGTTTCCTCAAAAACCAGAAAAGACTTTTGAACAATGGGTATCCAATCGGTTTGGTAATCGTTTATACGCTATGTTTTTCAAAACCTATACCGAAAAGGTTTGGGGAATACCTTGCGTGTCAAGCAATTTAACTATGTAACCGAAAGTTGTTGTGTTTCTGCAATTAAAGATGTAACCATATTTGGTTTTAGTTTCTTTTTTATTGTTAGTTTTTGTGATTTATTTTTTTGTTGATAATACTTAAAAAGCTTGTTTGATTTGTCATCAATTTCTCTTTTGAGCTGAGCTGGATTCAAATCTAAATATATCTTCCTTAACTCCTGCCTTACCTTTTGTTCAACCTCCGGCGATCTACCCATCACAGCTTCTCCTTCCCACCAACCAGAGTTTATATCAGTAGTGGATAGAGTATTTATATACTCCCCTCTAGCTGATTGACCACAGTGTTCTACTAAATCTATCTGTATATTCCCCAATTGCGTCCTGTCCTGCTCCCCTGAGAGCTTAACCGGTATCTCTTGGTAAAGTAGGGGATGTTTCTTACGGTGGTATTTTCTCCTTAAACCTTCCACCTCCTTTTGATGCCTTAGCTTCTCATCTATTGTCCTTGCACTAATTGCCCTTAATTTCCCTGCTACTCCATCACTGCATCCTAGCTCTCCTAGTTGTCTTAACCTCTGAGGGCAGGGATAGTCAAATATCTCCCAACATCTAAGCAATGCAGCCCTTACATACCCATCGTAAAATTCTTTCCTCCTTCTGTGCCTTGGCTTAATTTTGTCAAGATTACTAGGTGGCCTCAGTTTCCTGATTATATATTTTTGATTCATACCTGTTCGCTTCCGAGCCACGTCTAAGAGTCTGCCCTTTCCCTTTTTTGATTTCGTCTTTAAATATTAAATTCTTACTTTCTATTTTCGGTTACTTTTTTATATTGCACAACCAATTCCCTTTCGGTTACATTTTACGTCGCAGAATACGGTTAACTGCAAATGCTTAAAAGTTGACCATGGTTCTATCACTGGAACTGTAACAAAAGGTACTGAAGCCCGAAATCCCACATACACTAACAGCAGACTACATCGAACCAAGAGTCAATTAACTTAGTGTTAAAAAGTTACCGGTTTATTACCAGGTACAGCATCCGAGATAATCCTGCGGTCACCGGTGACAGGATCCACTCTTAACACCGCTTGAAGAGTTCTATCAATCACCAACAAACTACCGTCAGCCTTAATGGAGATGTCTTTAGGGGCCACAAAGTTCGGTCCTCTTCCTATGCTAGCACTAGATACAACAGTACGGTTACCACTGACAGGGTCCACCCTTAAAATAGGTAAATTATTTGTATCAACAACAATTAAGCTACCACTGGGCTCTAAAGCAACAGCTTTGGGAGCTAAAAATTCTGGTCCACTCCCGATGTTTGCGTCGGACACAATAGTTCGGTTGCCGGTAACCGGATCCACCCGTACGATGGCCTGTAGTAATGGATCAGCGACTACCAGATTGCCATCAGGCTCTACTGCAATACCTGATGGCTCTTTAAATAATGGGCCACTGCCAGTGAAGGCATCTGTGACTACCTTTCGGTCTCCAGTAACAGGATTCACTCGAATCACTGAAATAGGACGATAATCAACTATCACCAAACTACCATCAGCCTCAACAGCAATGCTATTAGGGGAAACAAATTGGTGGCCGCTTCCGTTTGTGGCATCAGAAACGATTGTGCGGTTGCCAGTGACAGGGTCAACCCGAATAACCGCATCTGCTGAATAATCTACTACAACAAGACTACCTTTTTTCTCTACCACAATGCCAAATGGGGCTGAGAATTCTGGCCCAATTCCAGTAATTGAATTAGAAACGATTGTGCGATTGCCATTGACAGGATCAACTCTAAACACCGAGTCGAGAACATGATCAACTACCACTATATTCCCTTCAGCCTCGACTGCAATACCTAAAGGATCTATAAATCCTGGACCGCTGCCAACTACCCCACGGTCACCTTTACACCCATTCTTACAACTACCGATAGCACATACTGCTATGAATATAAATAACAATGACGTAATATTTATTCTCTTCATTGTAGCCTCACATTAGATATTTTCACCAGTGGTAAAAATGTAAAAATTTGGTTGGCAAAATTCCTTTAAATTTAATAGTTGTCTAGTTCCTTTTTCTTATGGTATAAGATATAAAGATATAAAGGAGGTAGACCTATGGGAAGTATACTACACCCTAACGCCAAGACAACACCAAAGATCAGAGAAGAAATACAAAACTCTACACAGAGTTACGCTAACTTAGCAAAAAAGTATCATTTAAACATAAAAACAGTACAAAATGGAAGAAAGCACAAAGTGTGGAAGATGGTAAAAGTGGTCCAATAACTATAAGATCATCACTTAGCCCAGAGCAACAACAAATAGTATGTGAATTTAGAAGAATAACAAAATTTGCTCTTGATGATGTGTATATATGCTTAAAACCCCATATACCAACACTCTCGCGTTCTAATCTGCATAGATGTCTAAGAAGAAATGGGCTAAATAGACTTCCTACCGAAGAAAAACAGGGTAAAAAGAAAAAAAGAAGTTTAAGGTCTACGATATAGGATATGTGCATGTAGATATAACGGAGATAAAGATAGCTAGAAGCAAGCTTTATTTATTTGTCGTGTCAAGCAATTTAACTATGTAACCGAAAGTTTATTTGGTTGTGCAATTAAAGATGTAACCATATATGCAAAAGTAAGTTTATATAAAAGACATGTATGATATGTCTAAATTTTTTGAATGAAGGGGGTTAGTAATATGAGGCAACAAAAAATCATTTTTGCTGCAGTTCTTGTATTTCTGGTGGGTATGGCGCTGTCAATAAAATTAAGTGCAGATTCCACCACGGCTGATAATGAAAACATTATTGCCGAGGGATTAAACGGTAAATTGCTGGTTAAAAGCGAAAAAAATCAGCAGGAAGAAAATGAACAAGGGAAAGAGAAACACGAAAATGAATAGAATTGCGAAGAAGGAGATGGGAAATATAAAACCAAAAAGAAAGGTGGTGATCAAGATCAAGGTGAATTAGCACCTGTCGATCCTGGTCCTGTCAGCCTCCTAAAATTGAGTAAATATACTTACTGCGGCCGTGGATGCGGAGGCAAGGTAACCCCATACAGCCAAGGAAGTCCAAAAAAATGGTATATATCATGTCCTGCTAATACCAAGATATGCACAGCAAACTGTCCAGGTTGTTACTGCGCTGCTTATTCGTCTCCGACGGGTAGCAATGCCAGAAATTTTTTCGGAAAAGGGATTGGAAAAGGACGAGGCAAAATGCTAATAACTAATACACCAAAAACCGATTGGCATTGTTATTGTGTAAATTAGATCTTCCTTAAATATGTATAGTCTGATAAAAAAATGTTAACTTAATCCCTAATTCTTTAACAGGATTAGGGATTTTTTTTAACCACTTAAGCAATAATAATAATTAGCAACTCTAAAAAATTGCTACTGTCATTTACTTAAGAGAAAAGGAAAAAAGGACCATACGAATATGAAGCAGGCCTCAGAGAAAAAAGAGTCGTTTACAATACATACAATTATCGTTGCCAATGTCTTCGAGAGACATAATAATAGAGCTTAAAGTGATATTAACAATATGAGCTCTTATAGGAGTTTAAATTTTTTCTATACTTAAAATTACGGATAGTTTATCTATTGTTAAATACAGTTTAAGATATATTTTATTTACTACTAATTTTACTCATCCATTAGCACATAATTTTAATCAGTATTGATTTAATTACATTCCCTGCATATTAGTATAATAGCTTTTTTTATCTTTCTTTGTTTTATTAAATACGCATCTAAGTTTTACTAAAATAATAAGTTGTTATTGCCCCTCATCTGCTTCTGCCAGTTCCTTATATGTATTGTATAAATCACGAACAATATGATCGTCCGGATTTTCATTGACTACTACTTTCATAATATCTAGGACTCTTCTCCACCTTACATCCCTATATGCATACGATTCAGCTAGAGCTAAAGCCCCATCTTTACCGTTAACAGCTTGTAATGGTATCTCTGCAACACCTTCAAGCATCTCATTATTTATAGAGGCATCAAGCAGAAGCGGCTTGTCGCTCCCCAAAAGCACAAGATCCATAGTATCTACCCGGAATACCAATACATAAGCATAAGTGTCTGCAAAGGTTGCTAGTAAAGAATTCATGTCGTCTGTTGTCATAGCGTAAGCGTGAACCCATTGAGACCAAACCCCTCCTTTTCTTAATTTTTGTTTGCCCAGTTGAAAAAATTCCCATGTAAACAGATTAGAGACTCCGCTCAACCAGGGGTTTGAAGGCTCTGAAATCACCACATCATATGTATGATCTTCAGCCAGAGGCAGGTGATTGCGTGCATCATTTATGTATAGATCAACACGGGGGTCATCAAGAGGTCTATTGTTGTAATTGTCAAACTCGTGGCTTGCATCCACCACAGATGGCTCAAGCTCAATTATGTCTATACTGGAGGTGCCACTGTGCAGGGTAACCAAGCCGGCGGTGATACCGCTAGCCAAGCCAATGACCAGTGCTTTCTTGGAATCTGGACGAAAGAACAACGGCATGTGTGCAATAAGTATCTGTGTTTCCAGATCGCCATGACAGATCTATCGGTACATGGAAAATAATTAGGAAAAGGGTTTATTCAGTTAGTGTAGATTCCAGATAACTTTTTTACCTTTTCGACTTCCTCAGGATTATCTAGAATCTCTCCCTCCCCCATCTCATATAGGAAATTCGCATTGTCTC
>JALLOG010000039.1 GCA_027717645.1 Desulfobacterota bacterium AH_259_B03_O07 | reverse complement strand
AAGCATAGAGGCCTTGGTCTTCAACTATCGGATATCATTCAGGAAGGGAACATGGGTTTGATGAAAGCAGTAGAAAGGTTTGACCATACTAGGGGGTATAAATTTTCAACTTACGCATCGTGGTGGATTCATCAAGCCATATCGCGTGCCATAGACGAGAAGACAAGGACAATTAAGACTCCAATATACCTATTAGAACAAAAACGCAAAGTACTTAAGGCGAGAACTATTCTACAGACAGAAACGGGGAGAAACCCTTTGTCTGAAGAAATTGCAAAAGAATCAGGAGCCACTATTGAAGTCGTAAATATGATTTTAGATGGTATTGATAAGGTGGTTAGCCTTGACTCCCCAATATCCCATGACGAAAAAACAACTATACTTGATGTAATACAAGATGAAAGTATGCCTTCACCCGATGACGCTGCTACAAATGTAGCCCTTAGGCAAAGATTGAATAAATCGCTATCAACCCTTTCTGATAGAGAAGAAGAGATTATTAGATCAAGATTTGGAATCGGCTATGAAGCTCCGAACACATTAAATGAGATAGGGAAGAGGTTTAAGGTTAGTCGAGAACGAATAAGGCAGATTCAAAAAGAAGCTTTCAAGAAAATTGCAAACTCAGAGGAAGGAGAAGTTTTAAAAAGTTATCTATATTAATAAGAAAGTCTCGACTTAACTGCTCTTCGAGCGACCGAGATGACTTTAAGTTGAATAATATTGTCTTATCTTTATCTTCATAACTTACAGGCATGGGGGTCACATTTTGAGAAATGCTCTTTCTCAAAAGGCTCTTCGTCGATTCCTAATTCTAATACTTGTTCTTTTTTTGAGCCCTGACGAAATATTGTGATTCCCTTACAACCAAGCTCATAGGATAGAAGATAGGCTTTTCTAACGTCCTCTACCCTAGAATCCTCTGGAATGTTTATAGTTTTGGAAACACTATTATCTACATACTTTTGAAAAGCTGCCTGTATCCGTATATGTTGCTCATATGGTATTTCCAAGGCAGTAACAAAAATTTTTTTAATCTCCTCCGGCAATCCTTCAACATTTTTTAGGTTTCCTACTTTTAATAGGTTATCAATCAGCTCATCGTTAGACAATCCTGTCTTCTGGATATACTTAGAGAATAGAGGGTTAAACTCTATAAATTCCGTATCCTCAAGGGTATGGCTCCTCCTAAAAGCGATTGCATATATTGGCTCTATACTGGACGAAGTCCCTGCAATTATACTGATAGTTCCGGTTGGCGCAATCGAAGTAACAGTAGCGTTTCTTATTTTCTTTCCCTCTTCGGAATGGGCGCTTTTCTCCCAATTAGGGAAAGTCCCTCTTTCTTCAGTAAGCTTCATTGAAGCCATGGTCGCTTCTTTATATATAAATGACATTACCCTTTCAGCCAAGTTTATGGCCTCCATAGAGGCATAAGATATTCCAAGCTCGATTAACACATCAGAAAACCCCATTACTCCCAGTCCTATCTTCCTATTATTCTTAGTTATTTCCTCAATCTGACCAAGGGGAAAATTGTTAACCTCGATAACGTTATCCAAAAATCTTATAACCTTAGGGAGAGTTTCTTTAATCTTTTCCCAATTGATTTTTACCTCTCCTCCATCTTCATAAAGCATGTTAGAAAGATTAATTGATGCTAAATTGCAACTTTCAAATGGGAGCAATGGCAATTCACCACATGGGTTCGTTACTTCAATCTCCCCTAATTCCCTAAGAGGATGTTTTTTATTTATTGCATCCAAGAAGAGGAGTCCAGGATCGCCACAACTCCACGCTGATTCGGATATAGTATCAAAAACATACTTGGCCTTTAGTTTCCCACTGACCTTTTTAGTACTTGGATTAACAAGTTCGTACTCCTCATCATGCTTTAAAGCATCCATAAAAGTGTCCGTTATTCCAACAGATAAATTAAAGTTTCTTAGCACACCATCTTCAAGCTTTGATGTGATAAATTCCATAATATCCGGATGGTCCACCCTCAACACTCCCATATTAGCACCTCTTCTTTTTCCACCCTGCTTGATATTTTCTGTCGCACAATCGAAGATCTTCATGAATGACACCGGCCCAGAAGACTCTCCACCTGTGGATGAAACAACCGAGGCCTTCGGGCGTAATCTCGAAAAAGAAAAACCCGTCCCGCCTCCTGTTTTTTGAACAATGGCCATATCTTTAACGGCCCCAAAAATATCTTCGATCGTATCATCGACAGGTAGCACAAAACATGCACTGAGCTGCCCTAGGGGGGTTCCCGCATTCATGAGGGTAGGGGAGTTTGGAAGGAAATCGAGGGAGGTCAAAATTCTAAAGTATTCCTCCTCCCAATAACTCAATCCCTCTTTATTGTCAAAGAGTAGTTCCGCCTTCGCAATGCTATTAGCAACCCGTCGGAAAAGTTCCTCTGGTGTCTCAATTAACCTTCTTTCATTATCTCTTCTTAAGTACCTAGATTCTATAACTTTAATGGCATTTTTAGATAGCTCCATCTCTTTCCATTCATCCTTTTACCACTCCGATAGGCCTAAGTCTTGCCACTTTTCTGGCAATGCCGGCATCGTGTACAACGTTTACAACATCTTCTACCTGCTTGTATGCTTCTGGCATTTCTTCAAGGACCGTCCTCTTTCCCCTCGCCATTACGATAATACCCTTCTGCATATTTTATAGATAACAAATAAAATTCTTAATGACAACAAGATTTAATCAAAATATCACTTAAATACACATTAACCTTGAGCCCTCATAAATTCAGTTATCAACAGGATTTTGCATTTTTGAAATATGCCGCTGCTCTCGTTTATGGGGAAACAAGACCGTATTTACCGCTCTTTTTTCTATATATGACCCCGATATCACCCGTATCAGCATTTCTAAAAACTAAGAAGAACCTACCCTGGTCTTGAAGCACCATAAGCGCCTCATCTACCGTGAGTGGTTTTGCTATAGGGAGTCTCTCTTCTGTAATAAGATCGCCTGGAGAAGATTTGAACTCTTCTTCAAGACTCTTTGCCTTTTCTCGCGCAACCTCTTTTCTTTGTTCAATCCGCCTTTCTTTTAGCCTGTTGAGCTGCTTTTCTATGTCATCGATAGCAAATTCCAATGACATATAAGTATCTTTGCTTTCCTCCCACGCATGTAATGCGCCACCTCCGGGTGTTTTTAAATAGACGTCGATGTCGACACGATGACGTTCTCTATGTTTTTCAATATTAAAGGTTACTATTACCTCTACATCACCCTCACCAACCTCTTTTAAATGACTCTTAAATGAAGAAAGCTTATGTTCAGCATAGCTTTTTAGGTCCTCCGAGATATCTATTCCCTTCCCCACAAATTCTATATTCATGCTTCTGACCTCCTGTAAAATCCAGTTATTTCGTGAAGCATACAGCTTGCCTCTCAATGTTGTATAAATCTTTTAACCCAGGAATTATTGAACTCTTAAGGCTATTTGACGTACCTCAAATTAATCTTACATGAGTACGAGGCAATTCGCATGCCAGATCAATTAAAAGGGACCACTAACTTGAGTACTATAATTAGGCATAAAAATCTCAAAAAAAGCAGAAGTGTTTCTTGTAAGATGTAAGAAAATCAGACACTCATTTCTTAATTTTTTGCCTGTTTTTTAACAATAGGCTGGAGACCATATCCGAACCGTTTTCCTTCGAAGATTTATCCCAACCTTGAATTAAATAACTCTTCTCCTCTTCCATTACACGGCTGAAATTTTCAAGGTAAATTTCCACCTCCTGAGTTCCCATATCAGATATTTTATTTACAAAGGAGAGTGTGGATGAATAGTACAAAGGTATTAATGCTTCAAGTAGTTTATTTCTATCGATGTAATTTGATCTGAAAGCAACTGCAAAGTCAAAAAGGATTCTAGCCCAGACTTCATCTTCTAAGATAAAATTTTCACGGCTTTTACTGCTTAGATTCTTTACAACTTCCCAATTATCTTGGACAAGCACTGACTGCCATATTTCTGAAAAGGCATTAAATCCATTCAAATAAGAATTATAAAAAAGGTCTGCATTAATAATTACATCTGGATAGCTTTCCTTCTGGTCAAGGCCAAAACCATAAATAATACTTGGTCGTGATTCAAATATATCTTTCCATAGATATTCAAAGTCAATCATTAGTTGTAACATTGTGCCAGCGACCTGTGAGAACATCCTGCCCAAACCAGCAGGATCTTTTTTTGTCCTATGTGCTTTGGAAGATCCCAAGAACGTCTGACAAACATTGAAATTACGACAAATAGCTATTGTTGTCATCCAAATGTCAATCCCAAAATTGAAAACATTCTCAGTCCAAGTCTTTTCAACAAGGAAGCAACGGGCTAGTTTTCCAGATAATCCAAAGTCTCCTGCAATAGGTTGACGAACTCGAAGTCCGTAAAGAGTTCGAAGCAGGGGATATGCGATTTTATTTGTAATAGTGCCGTCGTACTTGTGTCGTTTATAAATCGGCACAACAAAATCGTAACCATCAAAGAGTGGCTCTAAAAAACTCTGGATCCATCTTGTTGTTATACTCTTGAGATCCGCATCCAGAAGGAGGATAGCCTTAGCACCCAACTCTGCCGATACGTCCAGTAAGTTATGAACATTAACTCCCTTTCCCGTCACTCCTTCCTGACTTGAAACGTATATTTTAGGAACCTTAGTAGGCGTTTTTAGGAAAACAGCTTTTGTTCCATCAGGGGAATGGTTATCTACATTTATTATCACAGAAGACTTATCTGGGAAAAATTCAAGTAGCCCTCTACTTGCTATTTCAACTGGTATAGCGATATTGTTCGCTTCATTGTAAGAAGGGATACCAATCACAATTTCAGCAGATGTAACATGGTCAGGATTTTCTATTTCAGAAAGCGTTATTAATCCCATTTTATGCATAAACCTTTTATGCTCCCATTTATCTCAAAAATTATACATGAATAGAAATTCTCTCTGCAACTATCCATCTTCTATTTGCACTTGACTTCTACACTGGGTTACTTTAGGTTCTCTTACTATTCCTAAAACAGTATAACGAAGGCGAAAGTAATGGATTGCAACGAGACCACATCAGAAGGGACGCGAGAAAAGGAGACCGCGACCGGGAAGAAAGGGAAACTTGTAAAAGGTCCTGCTGGTGTCGTCTGGCTCAAGCCTACCAACATGTGCTGGGTTCTATTTGATGGCGAGTCACAGCCAAAGCTTGTGCTATGCCAGGATCTCGAGCTAACGTAATATAGCTATTTCCTCTCTCCGACCTTTCTAGCTTCGATTTCTTCAGCTTGGGCAGATAATATACAAATAGGGAAAAAATAATTACAAGAACTCTGCTAGACGTCCTAAGTACTTCTAAGGCTCTATCCAAGCTTATTGCCTAATCCCATACCAAATCCTAATACTTTCTGAAGCTACGTAGTTTTTTAACTCATCGAAGGAAGGTTTTGCTGGCTTATAATTGTCAGTTTCATAGAAGATATCTGTATAAGCTCCTGAAAATGGCTTGAATATAACAAGTCCCTTGCCTTGTCCTTCCGTCATCCATCCGATTACATAACCTTCATGCTTAATCTCAAAGACACCTCTACTATTAACCTCACCATCGAGATTTTCTATTTTCCAACCTCCCAATTCAATCATCTTTCGAATCGCTTCAACTCTTGTCATATTTTCTATTAGGAACAATCCACTTTAGTTTTACTAACTTTTCTTGTCAGGTCACTAAAAATTACCAAAGCTTAATATTGAAAAAGTAAATAGGTATAACTCTGAATCGAATTCATTTCTTACACTATTATAAACTATTGTAACTCCGATTATGATTTATCACGAGGTGTTTCCATCCTAATTGGTTGTCGCAGTTTCTATTTTGTCTGAGACCTCTAGTGACACCAATAGACTCCACATTTAATAGTCAATTGGGAATTCTTGAAAACGCATGTTTTATAGGGGGTTTCATATACTTACCTACATGCCCCTTTAGAATTGGTACGCTCCATGGAGTTACGTAAAAGCCAAAACAAAAGAGGAGGTAAACAGCATGGACTTTTTTTAAGCAACCATTCTTATTACTCTTATTACGACTTACAACGTCCCTGCTTTCTTTCCCAGTATAAGCAAACTACTTGTGAGAGATGTAAGAGGGTAAAAACCTCTCTCTAGTTTACCCCTGTTTTCTTATTAATACTGTCCTATATGTGTCTGAACTTTTACAGATCAAATCAGGTGATTACAGTTTTTTAGATTATGTATATATTGGGACATTATAGCCAGTTATAATTATGTTTGGTGAGTCTTCACAAAATAAGGGGGTGTGCCATGAAGGCAGGTATTTTTTTTACAGGCTCAGGACCAATTCTTATATTGACTTCCTATGACACCCTTACTGATCCACAATTAGTTGACAAGTTGAACTCAAAGGGGATCAAAAAGTTCATCGCATATGAAGTTCCTGTGGATAAGGTTAAAGAAAAATACGGAACTCATTTTAATGTAATCATGGGAGACCTGTATCAGACAGACGACTTGCGAGTCCTAGACTACGATGGGCATCACGTATTCTATAACTTCTCTCTCAAAGAACTCGGACAACCAATCCTCCATGAAGCATAAAGTGCTTTGAGCTAGTTTGGCAGGATTGTGTGGCTTTACACTGATTCTGCAACTTCTAGACTTGCTGATATATTAGTATAATATTGCTCCGAAAATCTAGTTTTGAGAATAAGGTAGGGAAACACTTATGGCTCTAAGAGTAGAAGAAGTTAAAAAGGTCGGTGTAGTTGGAGCAGGTACAATGGGCTCTGGAATTGCCCAGGTTACAGCCTCAAGTGGTAGAGATATTGTACTTCTTGATATTTCTGATGCAATCCTAGAGCGTGGAATAAAAGCGGTAAAAAAGAGTCTAGAAAGGTTCGTAAAGAAGGGAGAAATTAGCGATGAAAACAGCAAATCTATTTTATCCAGGATTCACATAACTACAAGATTTGAGGATTTAGCCGATGTGGATTTGGTTATTGAGGCTGTTTTTGAAGATATGGAAATAAAAAAAGAAACATTTAAAAAATTGGATGAAGTCACTAGGCCGGAAGTTGTTCTTGCTACAAATACCTCTTCACTCCCGATTATAGAAATAGCTGTAAATACAGAAAGACATGATAAAGTAGTGGGTATGCATTTCTTTAATCCAGCTCCTATTATGAGGCTGGTAGAGATAATAAAAGCTCTTACAACCTCTGATGAAACGGTCGACTTTGTATATGAATTTGCATTGGCGTTAGGAAAAGAGCCTGTTAAAACAAAAGATATTGCTGGATTTATTGTAAATCGAATTTTGATGCCGATGCTTAATGAGGCAGTCTTTGCTCTACAGGATGGACTAGGAAGTCCTGAAGAAATTGATAAAGCTATGAAGCTTGGGACAAACCAACCAATGGGGCCACTTGCTCTAATAGATCTTATAGGACTCGATGTGACTCTGGATATAATAGACGTATTATACAAAGAGTTTCAAGATCCAAAGTTTCGTGCTGCTCCTCTCTTACGTCAGATGGTTCGTGCTGGCTGGTTGGGAAGAAAAACCGCAAGAGGATTCTATAGATATTGATTCAAAGATAGCTTTTTATTAAATGTCTTTCTTGAGCGTCTTAAGTTTAAAGTAATTTTTAATGATACATCCCTAACTTTTAACTCAATGGTGCTTCAGGAATATGAAAAAGGGTCTCTTGACATTACTCCATACAGGGATGGTTTAAACTATATCAATTTTGTATGCATTTTTAATATTGGGAGTCAGAGAAGATTCTTTATCCGCACTGACAGATATGGAAGAGATGGCATAGAAATCGATGCTTCTCCAGGCAACGTTTTCCTAATGAGAGCTCCGGGATATTTTGTTTAATTATTATGAATTATATTTAGACGGGTGCTAGGACCTATATCTTTCATTGCCGGAGATTTATATTTTTCCCACTCCATACACCAAGAATAAAAAGTAGCTTGCCCTACTATTCTAGATGTAATCATCTCTGTTATTAATAAAGTTGCTTCGATTATAAAAGATAGATTTTCACGAATTTCTTTCGATTGATATATATTTTCAGGGCCAGCAGCTAATATACTTGATTGTTCATAACTGGTTTTTCTCTTCAGCCTGTATAAATAATTAATAATTGTCGTAGGCCTTGCTCTGCTTTTTGTCTGCTTTTTCTGCTTTTTGGTCAATCTTAGCTTTGCTGATGGTTTTTTCATAGCCAGCCTTTCTTTTCTTCGGGCTAAAGCATCCGTAATGAATTCATCTCTTGTAGTTCTAACAGCTTTGCAAAATAGGTTTAAAGCAGTTAACTCATCAACTTTTTTCCAAGAGTGAACAGAGTCATCTATGAAAATCCCTGGAGGGAGATTGTGGAATCCATCTTTACCATATGAAATACACCAAGGAGACAAAAGCCATGGCTTCTGAGACCAAAGCAGGTAATAAGTTCTGTGTAATTGCGGATGAGTTCTAGGTTTTGAATAACCTTCTGAAACCGAAAGGGCTTGAGTTGAGTAGTAAAAGATGTAATAAGCTTGAACTACAAACCAATTATTCGACAATCTAATCAGATCATCTTCTTTAATAAACACATTGCCCATCTTGAATAAAGCTTCAATCCCCCATGCATTGTTTAAGCTTCGATGAATTTGATTAAGGTCAATATCGGTTCTTTTCGGGATGTTTAAACATCCCGAATCAGAAACTCTTGATGCTAATTGTTCTAAAGCAGCATTTGCATTTCCTAAAATCCCGCCTGAGGCAACATATCTAATTGCGGATATGTAATTTGCATGTGTTCTAAAAATTTCCCGAGTGTTTCTTGCCATAGCTTATTAGGATTATAAATCATTGGCTTTTGGGAAGTAAACCAATTTGTCGTTTTTTAGGAATAGGAGAGGGGCTTAATAATTTTTTTATTGCTTTAATTAATGAAACAATTTGCTGATCATGCTCTGCTAACTTTCTTTCCAACTGATTAATTTTTCCTGCTTTATACCAATAAGTGTCTATGAGTTCTAGGAAAGAAGGAGTATATCCCAATCATTGCTAACTTCCTAACGGATAATTTCGGATAAAGTTTGTAATCATTCTTAATGAGAAGATAAGTGTAAATTAATTGTTTGCAATTGCCTAAGTAAGATTTTGAAAATGTTTTTAATCTTAGTTATATTTACACTATGGGGTTTTTAAGAGGAGGTAACTATTTAGTTGACTTTCATTCCCTCTTAATTGAAATTACTCACGGGAATTCATTTACTTGCTATCTGTCTTTGTAATTATTTCCTTTTCCTGACGAAGAATTAAACTCCTTGATCTTCTCATAGACATACAGAATCCAAGATGTGCGTAAGCTCTGTTGTCAGTCGAAAAGTTCTTAGAACCCATCGATAATTCATTACAAAATTTCTAATTAATCAGGGTAAAAATATGGGAACAAAACGCATAGATTTTAAAAAGGAAATTTCAGGAGTAAATGAGTTTGGAAGGTTTATCCAGGAAGAAGAGACTTTAGCGTCTACTGGCAATGAAGATGATATCATGTTTGATTCAGAGTCTGAGCCTGAGTTCGAATCCACTGAGCTGAATTCCACGGAAGATAAAGTTGAGCAACAATGGACTCCAGATGAACAGTTCAGACTCCTCTATGCTTATTTTAAAGACATGGCAAGTGAACAGCTTCTTACAGCAAAGCAAGAGATAGAGCTTTCAGCAATGATAAAGAAGTGTGAGGCAAGGGCAGGGGGAATAAAGGTGATTCTTGATAACCTTTTAAAAGAAAGAGATGCCAAAGTTATGAGAAAAGTTTATCGAAATGACAGCGTAAAAGAGATATCAAAGGAAATAAAGATACTCAATGCTTTAATGAAAGTGCACTCAGAAGCAGCACAGAGGTATAAAGATAGGTTTGTGAAAGCGAATTTAAGATTAGTTGTAAGTATGGTGCAAAAGTGTATGGGACGAGGACTACCACTATCAGATCTTATTCAAGAGGGTAATTTGGGTTTGATAAGGGCTGTAGAAAGGTTTGATCATACTAAGGGTTACAAGTTCTCCACATATGCTTCATGGTGGATACACCAAGCGACACGGAGGTCGATTCTAGAACAGACTCGGACGATAAAGATACCGGTATATGTGCAAGAGAAGAAAAATGAGGTCTGGAGGGTATGTTCAGTGCTACATAAGGAAATGGGGAGGAAACCCTTGCCGGAGGAAGTTTCTGAGAAGGCCGGAATTCCTATTGACGGTGTAAAGTGGATTTTAAAAGTCACAAAAGATGCTACTAGTTTAGACTCACCCATTCTAGATGGGGAGAAAACAACCCGTCTTAATTTTATAGCGGATAAGGAGTCACCTGCACAGGATTCAGTAGTAGCAAAAACTGCACTTATAGAGTTTATAAAAGGTGTTTTAACATTACTTACTCCTAGGGAAGAAATGATAATCAGGTTAAGATTCGGTATAGATCAAGAAAATACATACACACTAGATGAGGTTGGAAGAATGTTTGACCTTACACGTGAACGCATAAGGCAGATTCAAAAAGCAGCACTCGAGAAACTTGCAAATTCCGAGATTGGAGAGGTTCTAAAGAATCTTCTCTGATAGAAATAGAATGCTGGAACGAAGCTTTATCTTTTTCTCCTCACCAAGAAGTACTTTCATTAGAACTAACGGAACAAGATAAATTACGGGATGTTGCCTAAGATAAAAATTTAAGTGTTTGCTATCTAAAGAAAAGAATCTTGTGAGAAGAATGTTAGTTACAAATTATCGGTTGTTTACACCACGATGTGATATTAAACCAAGTAAATCATTATACATTAATTCCTGAGTTTCTTAGTTTTTAGATTTACACATTTCCTGAAATCAACTCCATAATTCCTCTTCGTACCATCATAATTCCGATGGCTGCAAGTAGTATACTCATCACTTTTGCAAAAGCCCTTGCGCCACTTTCCCCGAGAAATGACAAAAGAATATCAGCTTTAAGAAGCACAACTCCTAATATAAGTAGATTCATTCCAAATGCAATCAGAGTTGCAATAAACCCTTGAGTATCCACAAGTACTATGAGAGTTGTTAGCACTGCTGGGCCAACGATAAGTGGAGTTCCCATGGGAAAAATTCCTAAAGAAGTACTTGGTTTCTTTTTAATCTCGGGATTTTCTTCTCTTAATAAATCTAAGATGGATAAAGAAAAAAGGAGAAGGCCTCCTGCAATTGCAAAATCTGCAAAGGTTATTCCCAGAATCTTAAATATAAATCTACCGGCGAAAACAAAGATAATTCCAATGGCACACGCAGTCATGATTGAATCCCTGGCTACTCTTTTCCTTTCTTCATGGTTCAACTCTCGTGTTAGAGAAAGGTACATAGGTGTAATTCCTATCGGGTCTATCGCTACAAAAAGCGGTATAAAACTGAGTATTAGTGATGTTATCATTTTCTAAGATTGATCCTGTTCCGGTTTGTACATAACCTCTATTTTTTCTCCTGCAATCTTTCTTAAAGTAAGAACAACATGCTTATTTCCAGTCTCTTGGGAAAGTGGGAGCACACCTTTTACAATCTGCTTTGCTCTTTTCATAGATGCTGTAGGAAGAGCAAATCTGTTTACTAACTTTTCAAGGCAATCTTCAACTGTTACTCTTGCTATCTAGCGAAATATTATCTTAAAGAGGCTAAGGTTAGACAATGAGATCATTAGCCAACGAAAAAGTCGCCAGGACTTTTAATTCATTATTAGATCATCTTAATATCACCTTGAATCTTCAAATCCTGTTCTTTCCACAGCTTGTTCTGCATTCCTCTAATATGATTATTCTATAACGCTTTTTTCTCAGCCCCTATTTCTTTAAATCCAAAATTTCACCTCTTTCAGCTTTCTCACTACCTACCCCTTATTGGTCTTAACGGTTACCAGCATACTCTTCACTTTCATCTGAAGCCCCTTTATCCAATCTAAACATTTCACCGTGCATAACTAGACTTAAACCAAAGTACTTGTTTGCCATTATGAGATGACGTTCACTTTTGTTTAGGAGTTCATCAACTTCGTCTTCTGATCCATCATAATAACCCAGTAAGATACCGTTTGCACTAAGAATATATTCAGCACTTTGTCTGTAAAATTCCATTGATTGAATAAACACACCATAAGGTTCTCTCATTCGGTTAGGTACATCCATTGACTCAAGCTCATTCTTCACTTCATCCAGGGCGTCAATAAGGGCATTGGCAGCTACTGAAATTTTTTCCAAATCCCCTGATCCCAAAATGTCACCAAAGCCTTTACAAAGTCTAATCTTTCTTCTGCAATCCAAGACAAGTTAAAAGAAGCCGGTCTAAGGTGTTTCATAGATTCTGATAGCGGTGATATATGCATTCCCTTTGGTAATGGAATTATACTTTATGCAAAAGCATTTGAGAATGAATTTTGCTTCACAACTTTTGAGCCCATAGAATTCGATCTAAAAGACAGTAGGAAAGCCTCTGGGTTTGCACAATTATTAGAATGGGTAAAGAGAAAGTCAAACTGCGAACTTGAAATAAATGAAAACGAAAAAAGTATTGCACTAAGTTTCTGTATATCCAAAGAAGATTGTTTCTCATTACCCCCTGAATATTTCCGTGGGGTTATGAAGGGCATGGTAGATATTGCTTCAAATATCCATCTATTTATGATGGCATCAAGGATAGAGAAAGGTATGCTCCTTATGAGTAATAATTAGATTGTAAAAATGTTGTTGACTATGAATAAAGATATTGATTTAGTAGGGTTTAACAGAATCTTTCAATAGTATTTCACAATGTGTCATTATCATATAATGTTGAAATATAATGAGATTTTGAAAAAGAAATATACTTTATTTGTATTAAAGACTAAATTATCTCATACCAAAAATCCGTAATTCTCCCTTCTCTTTTTCTTTTAAAAGCCACTCGTGCTTTAGCCCCGACTTTTATATGGTTTAAGGCTTGATTTATGTCTTTAAGGTCTATCCCTTTTACGAAGTTAGCTATCGCTGTGCTTGCACCATCTAATAAGACATAAGCAATTGCATACGGAGGGTTGGGGAGTCCCTCAAATTTTTCATAGACGATTGTAAAAGCCTCGATCTTTCCTTCTTTGCCAACGTTTACCCATTCGGATGTTTCCACAAAGCACCTTTCGCAAAAAGAGCGTGGAGGAAGAAGTATTCTTTTGCATTTTGGACATTTCTTTCCAAGAATCACTTTTTTATCCATGATGGCCTTAAAAAAAGTGCTACCTGTTTCACCTGCTGCGTGGTTGTATTTAATGTCCCAATGCTGAGTAACAAAAATTTGATCTCCTTCCATTTATCTCTCTCCAAGAAATATTAAATCTTATTTGATAAAACCGTTACAGTATAAAACTGAAGAGAGCCACCTTCTCCTGTAGCTACAGCGGTCCCCACTTTTCTAACTTGTCTTTCCCCAGCCTTTTCGATTACTTGGAGTGCAGCTTCCGCAACCCTTGCTAAAGCCGTAGCACTTATTGGATTTGCCGTAAGTACTCCACCGGATGGATTGACAGGTATCTCTCCATCCATTTCAAAAATCCCCTTTTCGTTACATATTCCCGACTCTCCTTTCTCACAAAATCCAAGTGCTTCAACAGCAGCAAGCTCCGTAGATGTGAAAGGAGCGTATATTTCTGCAACATCTATCTCTCTATTAGGATTGTTTATCCCAGCCATGTTGTATGCTTTTTTTGCTGCTAAAAATAAAGCTTCTGAATCGGCATAGTCGTTAATACAGGATCCATTCATTCTGTCTCCCATATAGTAGGAATTTGTGCAACTGGCAACACCCTTTATCCAAGCCACTTTCTTTTTTCTGATTTTCTTTATAAAACTTTCAGATGCTAACACAACCGCACATGATCCAGTCGACCTTGGACAACAATCATAGAGCTTTAAAGGATAGCAGATCATCTTTGAATTTAGAACATCATCCACTGTAACTTCCTTTTTTATGTGGGCGTAAGGATTATTTAAAGCATTTTTTCGGCTTCTTACAGCTACAAGGGCCATATGGTATTCTGAGGTTCCGTATTTTTTCATGTGTCTTACAGCCTGAAAAGAGCACATGTTTACAGCATTAATTGCAAGTTCTCTTTCATATATAGGATCAAAAATCTGATTAAGCACGCTTTGTGCATCTGGAGTTTCACCCATCTTTTCAGAACCTACGACAAGAACACAATTGAAATGTCCAGATGCAATATGAAAGAAACCAGTATGCACTGCCGACCCGCCAGCTGCGCCTCCGGTGTGAACTCGAAGAAATGGCTTGCCATATCCACCCAGCGCTTCGGCACACCATTTTTCTCCCCCTTCTATCCCTTCTAGAGCATCCAGTGCAAGAGAAAACACCACTCCATCTATATCCTTAAATTCAATTCCTGCATCTTCCAAAGCCGTGGCTGCAGCTTCCCTCGCAAGCTCGGGCAAAGTTACATCATCCCTTCTTGTAACGTATGTTGTTTGTCCAACTCCTATAATACCAAGATTATGGGGTTTCATTTTTCGTCAATAAATAGATGCACGATACATGATGCGTCACATTTGAAGTTTATCTTGCATCCGGCATCGTATATCTTGAATCCCGAATCTTGCATCCTGGATCCTGTTTTAATTTCCAAGAATCACTACACAACTTCCTTGTGTTGACATTGCTGTAAATCCATGCGCCAAAGCCACTTCTGCATTATTTACCTGTCTTTTTCCCGCGTGGCCCATTACTTGAAGAGCGGCTTCTGCTACTCTCACAAGACTTGATGCAAAAATTGGATTTGAAGAAAGAATACCTCCTGAAGGATTTACGGGTAGTTTCCCACCGAATTTTGTAACTCCATCATTTATAAGTTCCTTTCCCTCTCCGTACCCGCAGAAGCCCAAAGCTTCGTATATCATCATCTCATGGTATGCAGTAATGTCACTTACTTCAGCGACATCGATCTCATCTACTGGATTTTTTATTTTAGCCATTTTATAAGCCATCTTGGATGATTTTCCTAAAGAGAAAAGCTTATTTGAGTCTCCGCCTCCGGCCTCATATTCACCTCTAGACCATCCGAGACCTAATATCCAGGCGGGATATTTATCGAGAGATTTCGCCTTCTTTTCTGAAGCCATCACCAATGCACACGCACCGTCTGATTTAGGAGGAAGATGACCCTTACGTATTGGGTATGATACAAAATTACTTGATATTATTGCCCTTTTTGAGGGACTGCCAGAAAGGTGAGAAAGATGGTTTCTTGTAGCATTTCTTCTGTTTTTTAAAACTACATCTGCAGCATCATTTTCTTTAACTTTTGCTATGTTTACATAGGCAGAAGCTTCTATGGCAAGTGACGTTACAGAGTTAAACCCACAGTCTCTTAAAAAAAACGGATCATAAGCCATGTTGCTGACCAACTCAGGAGAAGACTCTGTTGATTTAGTCCAGCTCACAATAAGCGAGTTATCGAACAAACCAGATGCCACTCTTAGATAACCCATTACGAGTCCGTAAATCCCGCCATCCGAAACCTTGACTTCGTCCTTTAAATAAGCACCGCTAGACCCTGCCGTTATCATATTCGATATTGCGCGACCATCGAGACCGTCTGAACCGGTCGTAACAACGCTTTCTATCTCATCTCGTTGAAGGCCTGAATCGTATAGGGCTTTTTGTGTTGATTCAAATACTAACTCATCAATTGATTTCTTCTTATGTTCTCCATAGGAAGTTTGTCCTACTCCAATTATCGCTACTTTCACGAATTGGAATCTCCTATTGCAATAATTTAATATTGTGATTGGTTAGACTTAAGTCAGGTAGCAAAACCGCCAACTAGTAAGACTAGGGTACTACCCCACGATTTGTAAACATAATATCTGGTTTTTTTATTTCTATACTGGATAGATCATGAGTCATGCTCGTGAGTGCCTATGTTCCAAAACTTAAGGTAGCTTATCACTCAAATAAATCAAAGCTCTAGCCTTTTTGCAATGATTTCTTTCATTATTTCCGATGTTCCCGCCCCAATTGTAAGAGCTCTTGCATCTCTATAGAATCGTTCTACAGGAAATTCGCGCATGTAACCATATCCTCCATAAATCTGCAAAACCTCATATGCTATTCGATTTGCAATCTCTGTTGTATATAGTTTTGTCATAGAAACTTTCATATCTGTTGCTTTTCCCTGACTGAAAAGCCAAGAGACATAATATGTAAGTTGACGAGCTGCTTCAATCTGAGTAACCATTTCAGCAATCCTATGGCGGATAACCTGAAACTTCGAAAGGGGACGTTCAAAAGCGACTCTTTCACGTGCATAATTAATAGCATCTTCAAGTGCTTTCTGTGATGCAGAAACTGATATTATTGATATTACAAGTCTTTCGCGCTGAAAGTTTCTCATAATAACAGGAAATCCTTCACCCTCTTTTCCAATGAGGTTTTTACAAGGAACTCTACAGCCCTCAAAGAAAAGCTCAGCTGTATCGGAACATAGCCATCCCATCTTATCAAGCTTCCTTCCAATCTTAAGCCCAGACGTTTCCTTATCAACAATAAAAATGGAAATTCCTTTATGTCGATCTTCTTCGTTCAGTTCTCCGACTCTGGCAACAACGAAGTAAATATCGGCATTTACACCATTTGTAATAAAGATTTTACTTCCATTTAATTTATAGAAATCTTCATCTCTCACAGCATATGTATGAATCCCTGCAACATCAGATCCTCCGCTTGGTTCTGAGACTGCAATAGCACATATCTTTTCTCCCTTGATAATCTGAGGAAGATATTTTTTCCTTCGTTCCTCTGTTCCTAAGTTAAGGTAAGGAGAGGCCATATCCGTATGAGTACTTACGCTTATTGGAAAACCCATTGCACCACACCTTGAGATTTCCTCCATGAAAACCAAAGTATATATAAAATCAGCACCTGCCCCACCATACTCTTCTGGATACTCGATACCAAGAAAGCCAATCTCACCCATTCGCTTCCATATAGAGCGGGGAATCTCTCCTTTTTCCTCCCATTCCTCTGTATGGGGAATTACTTCATTTTCAACAAACTGTCTAACACTTTTACGAAAGATTTCGTGTTCCTCTCTAAATATCCACCCCATTTTTATTTCTTACCTCACCTTATTTAAACGCAAGACTACCAAATATTCAGAGCATACTAAGTAACCGCCCCCCTCCAACATCTACTATTATTAGTATATCAATAAGTGGAGAGTTTTCAAAGATTTATTTCTTCGGTATAGTTGAGAAATAAAGTAAAAGATATCTAAATCAAAAGGATGAAAATCAAAGTTACTTAAGTCCATTTGATCAAAACCTTCTTTTTGACACATTTTTGCCTATTTTGTATACTATATTTAGGCCTAGAAGTCTGGGGGCGGGGGGTTGTGATTTTTTGTTAATTAACTTTCCCTATATAAAGGGAAAGCTATGTTTAACGAAGGATTCGTTGTTGCGGAGGGGTAGATATGGCTATCTTATATGATAGAAAGATTGAAAATCAACTGCTTCTTGAGGGGGGAAAAGAATATTTTGGTAACGGAGCAGTTGTAATCCTTAAATCGCTCCTTGAAAGCGGCATTTCTTATTTTGCTAGTTATCCAGGATCACCTACCGCAACACTTACTACCTTAGTAGATAGGGTAAAACACACCGTATTAAATGACTTTGGCATTTATGCCGAAGAATCAACCAATGAGGCCGCAGCAGCTTCGGCAATTAGGGCATCAATTAGCAACCCTGTAAGAGGTGCGGTTGCTTTTAAGGTTGTTGGTTTTAACGTAGCGGCAGATGTAATAGCTCATATAGCTTCATCTGGTGTTACAGGTGGGACACTCATTCTTGTGGGGGAAGATTATGGGTGCAATAATACAATTGTCGCTGAAAAAACACTTCCCCATGCCTATAAATCGGGACTCCCGATATTAGATCCAGGTGCATCACTACAGCATATCTCAGATTTAATACAAGATGGATTTGCGCTTTCAGAACACTCAGGTTCACCCGTCATTGTCCTTGTAAGAAGCAGGGTAGGATACATGTCCGGAGTGGTAAAAGCAAAAGATAATAAAAGGCCAGAAAAGATACAGATGAGGGAAGAAATACTCGAGAGACGACCCTTCCCACCTTATACACACATTCAGGAAGCACAAAAATATAACTTCAGGCTTCCAAAAGCAGAAGAGTTTGTTAAACAGGAATGTATTAACAAAATATATAACCACGCATCAGATACAACAAAAGGAATCATAACTCATGGAATTCTTACAAATATGACACATAGAGCACTTGCCTCTCTCGAAAAAAGTTGTCCGGTTTACTCGCTTCATTGTCTATATCCTATTGTAGAGAGCGAAGTAGTCGATTTTCTTTCAGATAAAGAAAGGGTTCTTATAGTGGAAGAAGGAATGCCTAATTTTTTGGAGAAAGAGATTAGAGCTATAGCTCAAGTAAATTGCATTGAGACGGAGATCCTAGGAAAGGAGATTATTCCAAAAGCCGGAGAGGTTTCCTATGAAACTATACTGTGTGGTTTATCTAAGTTTTTCGGAGTTTCAATTGACATTAAAGAAGAAATCTCAGACATGGAAGTTCTTGAGAGAAAACCAACCTTCTGCACTGGTTGCCCTGAAAGACCAATCTTTTCGGCGATAAAAATTATGAAAAGACAAATTCCTGAGGCTCGACTCCTCTTTAGTAGTGATATTGGATGCTACGCATTAGGAGGATTAGCTCCCTTTAATTTTATGGGTTCTGTAACAGGTATGGGAACAGGAATGGCAAGTTCTAGTGCTCTATCTAGAGTGGGAGAAAGCGAAGAAAGAGTGATTTCATTTATGGGGGATGGCACATTTTGGCATAGCGGACTTACAACAAGTATTGCAAATGCAATTAGAAATGATCAAGATGCTGTGCTCGTTATTTTTTATAATTATCACACCGCCATGACTGGTCATCAAAAGAATCTTTCCACTCCTCAGGAATTAAAGAAGAGAAAAAAAATAAATAACTGAGGAAGCGATGCAGAATTCTTTTGCATTTCTAAAGAAATTATATAAAAAGCCTAAGAGTGATATTCAAAAGACACTTGCAGGTATGGGTGTAGAATGGATAAAGGTGGTTGATCCCTATAATGTGAAAGAATCTCTAAAAACAATTAGGGAGGCATATAAATCAAATTACAAAGGCTTAAAGGTAATAATATCTGATGCAGAGTGCGCCCTGGAATCCGGAAGAAAGATAAGAAAGATAAAGTCGGAAGCCCTTAGTCAGAACAACAGATGGGTAGAAACAAAGCTAGGAGTAGATGAGGATGTATGCACAGGAGATCATTCTTGTATCTCATATAATGGGTGTCCATCACTTACTGTTAGAAACAACCCTAATCCCTTGAAGGATGACAAGATTGCCTGGATCGACTACTCATGTATAGGGTGTGGACTCTGTAGCGAAATTTCACACGTTGCTAAGCTATGTCCATCTTTCTATCAGGTAGACAGAATAATTAATCCAACTTCATACGAAAGCTTCATGTTCAGAGTAAGAAATTTTGTTATCGATAGATTGGTGAATTAAGATGAAGATATTGATTCCATCAGTTGGTGGCATGGGTGTCGGAGTGCTTGTTGAATGGCTGTCAAGGTCTGCCATGTACGATGGCTTAAAGCCTAATGTGTTAAATCTTCCCGGTGTTAGTCAACGTACTGGGCGAACTCTTTCTTATATAGAAATCCATAATGAAGATGATATAACTTTCTCCCCATTCCCGGAAAAAGGCAAACTAGATCTGATTATATCCCAGGATTTTTTGGAGCTCCTTCAAATAATTAAAGAAGGATATGGAGGAAATAACTGCAACATCCTAGCAACCACATATAGGTATTATACAACCTATGAAAAGCTTTCTTTAAAAAAGGATTCTTATACATATGAAAATTTCCGTGATGTAATTGAGGCAAATTCTAAGGATCACATAGTGGTAGATATACATAAGATGGGTATTTCAGATTTTAAGAACTCTCATCTTCTTGGGTTACTAAGCTGCTCAGGGTATTTACCTCTTATAAAACGAGAAAGCTGCGAAAAGGCAATAAGAGATACAGGACTTGAAGTTGAAAGAAATCTTAAAGATTTTGCTTTCGGATACGGAATATTAGAAAAGAATCAGAAAATAACTGAGGGGGAGGGCGTAGTCAGTAAATTATATGATATTCCTGATGGATATATTAAAGAATCAACTAAAAAGCTTGAATCTGCATATGGAACTAAAGAGAGAGATATTCTGATTGAGGCAATAAAACAATTAATCGACTATGAGAATATTGAATATGCAGAACTTTATATAAATAGAGTTAATGATCTTCATTTCTATCTCAGGGAAATAATTGGAGAGACCAAGGAGTGCGAAGAATTAATGGCAGAGTTTGCAAAAGTTTTAGCGATAAGAATGATGTATGAAGATGTTATCAGAGTTGCTGAAAGAAAAGCCAGCAAAGAGCGATTCAAGCGTATAAAAAGGCTATATAGGATACAGAATGAGGATATTTTTTGGGTTAAAGATTTCTTTAGACCTGGGGTTGATGAGCTTTATGGAATTCTTCCACATTCAATGGGAAAGCTTATGGATAGATTATTTTCAAGATATGGGTTTTCTTGGAAAAGTACTATAAATACCAATCATGTTTTTGGCTTCTTATTTCTTAAACTAATGTCAAAACTCAAGTTCATGAGGAAGCATTCATTTAGATACAGAAAGGAAAACGATCTGATTGAAAAATATATTGATCATGTAAAGCGTTGCATAGTGCATGGTGTAGATTCCGCACTCTTGGCTGCAAATGGTGGAGCAATAGTAAGAGGATATGGAGAGATACGAAGAGAAATGATTAGTAATTGGAAAGAATTTTCTAACTTAAATAACTCACGAATGATGGTTGCTTTTATTGATCACTTTTTTTCCGAAAAGAGGTTTGAGAACCAAAAACAGATCAGAATGAAAAGCAATTGAGGTTAGGAATGTGAATTATATTAGTGAAAATCTTCCAGGTGGGCATAAGGTCTACATTCATTTGGAGAGATTTGATAAAGTTTGCATTGGCGGCACTAGAGTACGTAAATATCTAAGTGACGAAGAAGCATTAGATGACTGTAAAAGGTTATGTCTGGCCATGGGTTACAAATGCGCATGGGCGAGGTTGCCTTGGTTCGGAGCAAAAGCTGTTATCAACGCTGACAATTCTGACCTCACAAAAGATGATTGGAATGCGTATGCTAGGGAATTAAACATGTTAGGAGGCTGTTTTATTACCGCTACTGATGTGGGTACTACAATTAATGATATAGAATATCTAAAGTCAATGACGCCCTACGTATCTACAATTGATACAACAAATGCAACGGCGAAGGTTGTCATCAATTGCATGAATACGGTAGCTAATAAGATAAATATCCCAATTGATACTGTTCTGATTCAAGGAGTGGGAAAGATCGGAAGTCTTATTGCAAAAAATCTTTATGACCTCGGTTGTCCTCATATATTTATTTGTGATATAGATGAAAGTCGTTGCAATAATCTTAAGAAACTTGATCCGAAGGTATTTCAATTAGTCTCTCCAAACGATATTGATATGAAGGTCGATTATTTGGTTCCCTGCACAGCAGGAACTCTCGTCACTAGGGATAATTTTTCTGATTTAAAAGCTTCAGTGATCTGTGGTGCAGCTAATAATCAGTTAGAAGAAGATAATCTTGCAGATCGGCTACATGAAAGAGGTATCCTGTATGTCCCGGATTTTATAGCAAATTCTGGTGGTTTACTAAATATGGCAATTAGCGAAGTAATTACATCCCCTGATTCTATTGATGCAGTATCCTACAAACTAGAATTGCTTCTCTTTAAGTTTGAATCATTTGATAAGTCCCTATTATCTATAGCCAAAGATCAATGCCGTAGAAGGTTATTTTTAGTGAATTAAATATTAAATAATTCTTAATAACACTCAACCGCTTAATTAAAAATCAGATAGAAGAAATATTTAATTTAACTTCTTTTCTAATACCTATTTCATTAAATCGAAAAAGTACACCCCATCTTTAAGTTCTATTAATTCTACAAGATCTCCTATAGCAATCGTTTCCGGGGCATGCTTCGCTAAACGACCTGTTACCTTACAACCACCTTCAAGTTCAACTATGCCTATCGTGTAGGGGGCTTCCTTCTCAAGTGTTGAAAGTGGAACATAAACTGTAGAGAATGTTTAGAGTGCACCTTTTCCAGGAATCTGCGTCCATTCCAATTTCTCCGAATTACAAGACCTACAAAAATAAGCAGGAGGTGCTTGTAATTTCCCACGGGAAGAACTCTTAAGAACCATTAACCTTCATATTTAACCCCTTGCAAGTATGTGAACTACACAAGTAGCGCCAGAACCACCGATGTTGTGTGTAAGACCTATCTCTGCGTCGTTTACTTGCCTTTTACCCGCTTCTCCTCGAAGTTGTAAAGTTATCTCAACTATCTGGTCAACGCCTGTTGCACCTACAGGATGGCCTTTAGCTTTAAGCCCTCCACTCGGATTAACAGGAAACCTTCCATCTAGCGATGTAACTCCGTCAAGTGTGGCGGGTCCCCCTTCCCCTTTTGGTACAAATCCCAGATCCTCAATTGCTATTATTTCAGCAATTGTAAAACAATCATGGACTTCCGATACATCCACATCATCAGGTTTAATGTCTGCCATAATAAATGCACTCTTCGCTGCTTCTACTGTAGCATCAAATCTTGTCAAATCCTGTTTTTGATAAAGTGCAAAGGAATCATTCGCCTGCCCAAACCCTATTACATCAACAGGCTTTCTGGAAAAAGTCTCTGAAAAGCTTTTTTCACTAAGAATAACTGCCGATGCGCCATCCGTTATAAGAGAACAATCATAGAGACGAAGCGGATCAGCAACAACTCTTTTGTCCTCTAAAACCTTTTCCATCGTTACAGACTTTTGCATATGTGCATAGGGATTCTTCAGACCATTTTCGTGATTCTTTACTGTCACCGCAGCAAGATGCTCTCTAGTAGTACCGTATTGATGCATGTGTCTTCTTGCCATCATTGCAAATGTACTTGGAAACGTATAGCCTACTTTCACTTCATTCTCCCAGTCCCCTGCTTTAGCAAGGAATTCAGTAACCTTTGGTGTAGGTACAGTATTCATCTTCTCAACTCCAATTACTAACACCTTATTAGCATTCCCAGAACCAATTGCAAGAATCCCTTCTCTTACGGATGAACCTCCAGAGGCACAAGCATTCTCAATATGAGTGCAGGGTACATCTGGCCGTAACCCTAGAGGTGAACCAATATAAGGAGCAAGATGATTCTGGTTTACAAAATCGCTTCCGGCAAAATTCCCAAGGTAAAAAGCATCAATATCTTCTGGAGCGATACCTGCATCCTCCATAGCTTTTTTCCCGGCCTCCACTGCAAGGTCCAGGAGGGACTTCTCCTTAAAAACTCCGTACCTTGTTTTTCCAATTCCAATTACAGATACCTTTTTCATAACTTTTTTTACCTCTTTTTTTCTACCAGGGGCAAGTCTGAATTGGAATTGATCCTCTACGTTAGTGTAAGAAGACAATATAGATAAAGTTGAGCAAAAGAAGTTTGTAGTTTCTGTTAAGAGGTATAAAAAACAGTTGTGATATAATGACTTGAGAAAAACCCCTCTTAACATTGGAAGAACACTGGAATTTTCCAACTGAATTAAATCTACCCCATCTCTATACTGCCACGCCAATATACTATATTTATATTCTATTCAATTTTAGTTATGACTGTCAATCATAACTTTTCATCTCTTATATTTTAAAGGAGTCACTAAAATTTTTATACCAAGCTCTAAATAGGGTTATATCATTTATGATAAGGGTATAGAATTAGTAGTATAGCAAATAAGTGCTTTTACATCACATAAATCGGGAGAGATAATATGACCGATAAAGAAATTAAATTGCCATTTCCAACACCACCAATTTGGAAGCTACTGAATATTGAGGTTATTGAAATGTTTCGTGGCTATGGAAGACTTGTAATGCCTTTTCATAAGAAGCTTACTCAACCCTACGGTATAGTCCATGGTGGTGCGATATTTTCTCTTGCTGATTCGGCAGTAGCGATTGCTATTGCAACTGTAGTAGAACCAAAAACGAAATTTGTCACGGTAGAGATGAAAATAAATTTTTTGAAGCTGGTTAAAGAAGGAGTCATGGAGGCTAAAGCAAGGGTGCTTAAGGTTGGAAGAGTTATCCCCGCCGAGGCGGAGGTCTTTAATAATGACAAACTTGTTGCAAAAGCTATCGCAACTTCAATTATACTTGACGAAAATAATAGATTTTAGTAAACCGAAATACACAATTGTGACTCTCAAATTTCTAGAAAGCTTTGCGTATAATATTTATGAAAGGTTAATTAAAACAAGTAAGAGGAGTAGAGAAAATGAGCATGTTAAGAAGGCTAAAAGAATATCTTGAAGAAAATAACGTTAGGTATGTCAAGATACGTCACTCTCCAGCATATACTGCACAGGAGATAGCTGCATCTATTCATGTTCCTGGTAAGGAGTTAGCCAAGACTGTGATTGTTAAAGTTGATGATGGTTACGCAATGGCGGTTTTACCCGCAACCCGCAGAATTAATCTTGATTTACTTAAAGAAGTAATGGATAAGCGAGAAATTCGGTTGGCAAATGAAAAAGAGTTTAAAGATGTATTCCCAGATTGTGAAGTTGGAGCTATGCCTCCTTTTGGGGATCTGTACAACATTCCCGTTTATGTTGCAAAAGCCTTAACTGAAGACCAAGAAATTACTTTTAACGCCGGAACCACATAGATGTTATAAGGACAAGCTATAGCGATTTTGAAAAACTAGTTAAGCCAATTGTGGCTACTTTTTCTGAATAATAAAGTATAAACCCCTAAACAGATTTCCTAAACTCTTTTCGTAATATTTTTGTCCTTTAAGACTGAAGTGGGTAGGAGGGT
>JALLOG010000399.1 GCA_027717645.1 Desulfobacterota bacterium AH_259_B03_O07 | reverse complement strand
AAATTAAGTTAAAAATAATAATATAAGTTTTAGTATTTGCAAGTTTATAAGGCTGTTTAACTTGAAAATTCTCTATAGCTTTCTGCAGAGAGCTTCATTGTTAAACCAGATGACAAGAAACCATATGTCCACCACCTGTATCCCTTAATCCTGGCTCCTCCCATTTACATCTTTCAACAGCAATTGGACAACGAGGATGGAAACTGCATCCAGGAGGTGGATTTATGGGATTAGGAACATCACCTGAAAGGACTATTCTTTTTACCTTGATACTTGGATCAGGTAATGGAACTGCAGACAGTAACACCTTTGTATATGGATGTAGAGGATTCTTATAAAGCTCTTCAGTATTTGAGAGTTCTACAATCTTGCCAAGATACATGACTGCAACTCTGTCACTTATATGCTTTACAACACGTAAATCATGTGAAATAAAAAGGTACGTAAGATTGTATTCTTCTTGAAGTGAGAGTAGAAGATTTATAATCTGAGCCTGTACCGATACGTCAAGCGCAGAAACTGGCTCATCACAAACAACAAATTTGGGTCTAATAGCAAGTGCACGTGCTATGGCGATTCTTTGACGCTGTCCACCACTAAACTCGTGTGGATAACGTGAAACTGAATCTGGACTGAGACCAACTGTCTCAACGAGCCTTGCCACCACCTCCTTTCTAGTCTTTTTCGAATTAATCTTATGTATTAAAAGTCCTTCTCCAACTATGCTCTCAACCCTCATCCTCGGATTCAGTGATGCATATGGGTCTTGGAAGACAATCTGGAGATCACTTCTAAGTTTACGCATTTTTCGCGAGGAGTAATCAGTAATATTTTGGCCATTATAAAAAA
>JALLOG010000398.1 GCA_027717645.1 Desulfobacterota bacterium AH_259_B03_O07 | reverse complement strand
CAAAATTTGGACTCCCACAGTCAGGATTCGGTGTCGGGCATGGAGGAAATGGTGTCGGGGTTGGTACTATCCCAATACATAGCCCAACATCTGAAGAACATGTTGCATTTTCGACTAATACTCCTCCTTGATTCGTACATCCTCCACCAGTTAAATCCTCACAGCTATCAGGATCACGAAACTGACAGCAATTGACTTGCCCACCACCTCCTCCGCCTTCTTCGGGAGGACAACTCCCTAGTACCAATGACAATAATACTAAAAAGGAAATCCAAATATAAGAACATTGATATTTGTCCTTACATAATACATCCTCCTTTACTTTCATATTGTTGATTTTAAAATTCATGCAATTGAAAAAAAACCTATCGATTCTTATCCGCTACAGTATTGCCAATCAATGACAATAACTTATTTTTTAAACCCCATCACATTTTTCCAAGCGCTATGCTAACATAACGTATTATAAGTTACAAGGCCTCTAATTTTATACACCTATATAATTTAAGACATATCTGTTGATATTATCCCTGATAATGATTATTCCACGTAGAGAATTCTATACGAGTTCTATGGCTCAGCTGGCGGAGGTGGGCATTGGATGTTTGTAGAGACTTGTTCAAAAACCTCACCTAGAAACATGCGCAATCTAGCTACAACTGTTATGATGACCACAGGTGCAGGCTCCGGAGGTAGGATGACTTCACCTACTGCTATCCAGTCTGTCCTATCAAGATTACCTTACTCTCTCATACAAGTTAGAAAAATTTGGCCAGCTCGAATATCATCCCATTCATTATAAGTAAGCTCGTTAAAGCCACCAATTGCTAGACCAGGAGCAAAGGAAGACTCCAC
>JALLOG010000397.1 GCA_027717645.1 Desulfobacterota bacterium AH_259_B03_O07 | reverse complement strand
CGAGTTAGATCATATAAAAATTCCTCGAAACGGTCCTTGTTAGATCATAATTAGAATTCCTTGAAATAATCCATGATATCTCCTGATTATCCTATCTTCAGGAGGTACTGGTATGATAGGAGCTTTTGATATGAAACTAACACAGAGGATGGCAACAGAGTACAACAAGGCCATCAAGCAGAGAAAGGGAGAAATACTCTCCTAGTACTGCCGGTTAACTGAAGTTAGTAGAAATACAGCATCAAAGAGGTTTTGTAAGGAGATAAGGAATGTCTATCCTCGAGCATTGCCCTCAACAACTCCACATAGGAGAAGAGGTCCGAAGAGCAAGTTTAATACTATACATAAAGAGATAGTTAGGAGGTGTTGGGAACTTGGTGGTAACATCTGTGCAGAGAGACTACACTGTATGCTGCCCACATATATTGATCAATTATGCATCAGAGGGATGTTCAGATTTTATCCAAAAGACGATATAGATATAACCAGAAGCATTTCACTTGGGACATTAAAAAGAGTTATTGCAGCTTTTCCCAAGGCAAGTAGCAAAAAACACAAGGGAAATGCAATGATATATAAACAGGTTCCCATTGTGGCTAATTTTACTAAATTCACAGATAAACCAGGCTATGTGGAAGTGGACTTTGTTGAACACAATGGAGGAGTGTCCTCAGGTTTATTTGCAATTACAGCAACTTATACAGATATTTTCTCAGGCTGGATAGTCAGAGCAGCAGGACTAGGGAAGAGTGAGGGTAGTGTTTCAAGCATTGACAGAATAGCGCAAAAAAGGATATTCCACGAGGTATTTCACTATCACCCAGACAATGACAAATCAATACTCAAGGTATTATTTGAGAGGATG
>JALLOG010000396.1 GCA_027717645.1 Desulfobacterota bacterium AH_259_B03_O07 | reverse complement strand
GAGGAACAGGCTTCAAAAGGACACGCTTAATAAATTAGGATAACTTATATGGTGCAGATTTTGGCTTCACACAGGTTCTTTAACTATAGGGTGTTTTTTCTCTAACTACTTTTCCTCCTTATTTAACGGGTTGGGCAAAGGAAAGGCTCAATGGTGATAAAATTAAAATAAGAGTTAATGCTAGTTTACTCATTATATCACTCAGTGAATAAACAGATTGAGAATAGTAGTCAAAAAGGACATCATAATTGCATTTTGTATTTTAGATACAAATATACGATACGCACGCCTTTTTCGTTTGAGTCTATTGTCAAGGCCTGACACCTTACGTTTGTGGCATAGAAATACCTGGAGAACAAACCCGTAAAAAATTTAAGGGGAAACTGTCTATACTAGTAATTACATTGTTGTTTGTCTTATTGGCTGCGAATGTATGATTAAGGGCTAATGGGTGACCCCAATTTTCTCTTTCTTTGTTAATTTTCCGATTTGTCTGTTGCTTAGTTTACTTTTCTTTACCCCATTGCTTGACATAGAATCAGCTTATTTTATTTTAGGATCTTTCCTTTGTTAATATAGATCCGAATGTAGTTTCTTTTGAAGCAAAGAAAAATTCTTGAATTGATTACAATCTTCTATTCATCAATTTCTCTCACTAATTTCTTCGAGACCCAACCCTCTGTTCCATCAAATTTTTTAACTTTTATCCAATTACCATCTTTTTCATAAAGGTTTTCAAGTATTTCACCTCCTTTGGCGATGGCAAGAACAGAAAAATTTATTCCTGGTCCATCTCTTATATTAGCGCCTGGACCAGTGAAGCTCCCCCACCACAGGTGGGGGCTTCTTTTAAAAAAGCTTTAATTGCCT
>JALLOG010000395.1 GCA_027717645.1 Desulfobacterota bacterium AH_259_B03_O07 | reverse complement strand
AATATTGTTATGAAAAGGTTAGGAAATGCAGGGCATTATATTAAAGATTCGGCAGTCCAAATCTCCTTTACGATGTGGTCACAATACCAATGAAATTTACTCTTTCTTATCTCAGATTAACTCATCAAAAAATTAATGATTTAAGCCAGTTAGTTATCCTCTGCAAGACCATCCGTGCGGTTCACAATCGAAATAAAATCTTCTTAGATTTAGTTAGAACACATAAAGTGAATTGTTAATTTCAAACCTCGACATACGATTAATAATAACACCAAATACTTTTTAGAGGTAAGGAAAAGATATTTTGAATTATTGACTATTTTTGAGCAATAGTTTTTAGAATATTTAAAATATGTAGATTCTTTAGATTGCTTATGGACAGCCCTAATAAACAAATCATTTTGTTTAATAAGTCCTTTTACCCCCTATAAGTAATGTTACATTAGGATACATTATGTAACATAGGATAAAAGAGCTGCAAAAGCCATGAAAAATCCTATGTGTAAATACCGGCAAACGCCCAAAGTAATATAAGACCTTGTCCTTATTTTCTGGAGTAAAAAGGCTTAGATGGCTTTTTTGTGATTCTAACTATTTCTCTCTCAATTTGTGGACAAATTCATTCAACTTTATCATCTTCTGCCGTTTGGATTCTTGACCATTCATCTTCGAGCTTGTTAAACTCACGCCTTAAAGTAGTAAGCTCAGCTAATTTCTGCTCAAGGTCAATGATCCTTTGTCTTAAAAGATCTCTAACATGACTGTAAGGCTTAAAGCCTCTATCCCTTAAGGTAAAGGATTTCTTTAATTTCTCGCAGAGTAGACCACAAGCTTTGGGCTTTCTTAATGAAGTTAAGCCTTTTAACTGTGTCTTGGGAATAAA
>JALLOG010000394.1 GCA_027717645.1 Desulfobacterota bacterium AH_259_B03_O07 | reverse complement strand
TTCACGTAAATGTGGGCTACGAACTCCAGAATGTGGACGAGGAAGACGAAGAGGAGGAAGGAATAGAAGGCATAGCAGAAATGGAGTTAGAAACCAGTGATGAAGGGGGGCGAGGGGGGACAAAATGGACTAACACTTTCTTTTATAATCTCGCTCTTTTCCTACGTGCAATTCCCGAAAGGCTACTCGTTGGAGCTGAGCTTAATTCCGGACACGATTTTATTGAAGACGGCATAACAAACAATGAAGTGATAGTAATGCCAGAGTTTATAGCAATACCTTTTGATAGACCTATAATTTCAGTGAAAGCCGGAGTTCCGATTGGTTTGACAAATGATGACGATACTGTAGATTGGGGCATCAGTGCTGGATTGAGTTTTCAATTTTAAGATTTAGAGGCGGGTGATTCCCGCCTCATATTATAACAATAAGCTAACGGTTGGAGGTCAAAATTAAGAAAATTTATATATTCTTTCTTCTTGTATTCTTAGTTTTCTGGTTAAAGATGCCCTCGCATTCTCACAAAGTAATAGGAGAAATAACGCCGTTAATGACGCAAATGAAAGAAATACAGGATTTGTTGGAATCGGGGAGGAATGAACAGACATTTTCAAGAGCCCAGAAACTCTACGATATTAACGAGCAAAATGAACAGGGTCTAAACCAATGCTTGATCAGAATGGATAAGGAATTTGGAACATCACTCAAAAATAATCTCAATGATTCACTGGCTAGTAGGGATCCAATGTCTCTTAAGAAGACACTACAGACGATTGCATTTCTGTTGATGTTAGAGAAATTCAATTTTATACAAGAAAATTTTAATAATAAACAAGGGCATTAGACGTTACACGGAGTAGTATATAATGAGAAAGTGTAATGTTAAAGC
>JALLOG010000393.1 GCA_027717645.1 Desulfobacterota bacterium AH_259_B03_O07 | reverse complement strand
TCTTGAACCTTTATCAATGAAGCGGAAAAAATATAAGGTCAATCCCAAGAAAGACATGCGCCCTGTATGCCCGAATTGTCACGCAATCATTCACAGACGAGATCCACCATATACAATAAATGATGCAAAAAAGATGATACAAAATAAAACCATAAAAAAATCTAAAAGTAAGAAGCCAGCACGATCTTTCCTGAGCTTCTTACGTCGTTAAGGATGTTGTTTATTCGGAAATAGTTATCTTCCGTTTGAAATGTAGTAAGATTAGGCACCCAAAACCCCCTTGATTCTCTCTAATCCAGGTCTCGACCAGCGTCCAGGCCCAGATTCCCGGGGTACGGACGAAATCATCCGTACCATAGTCGCTCAATCGTCAGTACGACATCTATAGCTTCTTTTCGTATTGTTATAGCACTTCAAGTAGTGCTAACGTTTAGGAGGCTGTTATCAGATCGTCAATTTTTCTGATTAATAAGTTTTAAAAGTTTCGAAATAGTATGACATCTTATCGCAAGACCGAAGATACCGCGTCTCTATATGCACAGTATTCACAGTCTTTTGTCGCTTGTGGCATGTCGTTACTCATAAGGCATGAATGAATATCCTTTATAGCCGTATCTACCCAGTTATCGTTTCCTGTGTAGGGTATAAGAGCAACATCGAATTCGAGCCTTCCATCAAAAGCGTCTCTATCCGTCTTGCCATTGCAGTAAACAAAATATCCAGTATCGGATACCGCTGGGACGTTTTTTCTAAGAAGCCACTGATATATTTCCATTTGTCTTTTATAACTATCCTGCCATGCCTTATCTAAGCTGGTAATCTTTTCATTCTTACTCGTCGCTTTATAGTCAACAACTATATATTCGCTCTTGGGATTCTGCCAAAGATCGTCTATTGCCCCAAATA
>JALLOG010000392.1 GCA_027717645.1 Desulfobacterota bacterium AH_259_B03_O07 | reverse complement strand
GCGTTATATAACGTATAAATCAAAATTATGTATTGAAAGGAGGCGGGTTGCCAATATTTCTGGGATCCTATGAGTTTACATAATGTATCTTATCAGACGTAATATTTGTTCTCAATTTATGTTATATTTGAATTAATGAGGTTAAAAAACAAGATAGCGCTAATCACCGGCGGTAGTAAAGGAATAGGAAAAGGTATTGCTAAGGCTTTCTTGAAGGAAGGAGCAAATGTTGTTATTTGTGGACGTGATGAAGCAATCGTATATAACGTACTGATATAATGGATGATATGTATTAGTGATTTAGAATCAGGACAAATAGTTCCTTAGGTCCATGTACTCCCAGCGTGAGTATAAGTTCGATATCTGCTGTACGGCTTGGTCCTGTGATATCTCTAGAGTCGTCTGAGGCTAAATATACAAATATTTCTGTAATATCGTCTGGTGTAGGTAAACTATTTGGATCCTCATCAGGATAGGCTTCTGCTCTCATCTGTGTTCTTGTGCCTCCAGGGTTTACAGAATTTACTTTAACTTTTGATTTTAGTTCATCTGCAAGTATATGAGTAAGTCCCTCAAGACCAAACTTAGACACGGCATAAGCCCCCCATTGAGCTTTTCCGCGTCTACCAACGCTCGAGCTAACATTTATTATTGAGGCATTTTTCGATCTTAGTAGTAGCGGCAGTACTGTTTTAGTCACATAGAATTGAGCATTAAGATTAATATGAATTGTTTTTTCCCAAACATCCTCGGGGTAGTCAATGATTGGGGAACGATGCCCCAGAATACTAGCATTATTAACGAGGATATCTAATTTATTAAATTTTTTACTTAATTGATTGTAGAGTACCTTGACTTGGTTTTTATCGGAAATATCTGTTTTTATGTATTCTATACTTCCATATTC
>JALLOG010000391.1 GCA_027717645.1 Desulfobacterota bacterium AH_259_B03_O07 | reverse complement strand
TAGAAAATTTATACATATTATTTCTAATCTATCATATCTGATGAATGTTTATTGAGATCGTATAGGCCATCCAATTCATTGGAATCTTTTGCCACTATAACCTTTCCTGTTTCATTAAGCTTTAGTCCTTTCATGCGACAAAAGTCCTTCATCAGTCGATTACCTTCGACACAGAATCGAGCCCTAAATGAATCAGGAGTATAGAAAATGCCTGCATGTAACACACCACTATTTCGGCCACTTGCATGAGCACCTAGATACCCCTCCTTTTCGACAATCAGAATGTTCTCTACCCCTCTCATCAGTAACTCACGAGCTATTGTTAAACCGGTGATACCACCACCAATGATTAGAACTTCACACTTATCATGCACGACCATTATATAATCAGATATTCGACCTTAAAAAATTAGTAATTATCTAATATTGTAAAAGATTACTACAACAAAAGAATCATAACTAATTGCGTAATTTTTAATAAAATCCTGTCCAATTCTCTATTACTAAATGATTATTAACGCACCTCCCATATAATACTAATTTGACCGCTGGCGAATTATATGATATTATTTCTAATCCCAGCGCCGAGGAAGAATGATATTGTTTAAAAAGGGTGCTAAAGCGGTTTATCCAGCGCATGGCATTGTTAGGATCAAAGGAATCGAAGTAAAAGAAATTTGCGGTACCAAAAAAGCCTTTTATATCCTAAACGTTGTAGACAGTGATGTTACTGTCATGGTACCGACGGATAATGCCCAATCCGTTGGGTTAAGGCCGGTTGTTAGAAAAAATCAGATTCCTAAAATCTATAGAATCCTGAGCAGCAAGGATAGAGCTAACAATTCCACAAAAAATGGCCATCAAAGCTGGAACAAGAGATACCGTGAATACGCTGAAAAGATAAAGAGTGGGAACAT
>JALLOG010000390.1 GCA_027717645.1 Desulfobacterota bacterium AH_259_B03_O07 | reverse complement strand
TATGAGCAAGAGCCGGAAGGAGGGTTAACCTCCCACCGGCTTGGAGTGTACGTTAGACGTTGGAACCAACGGGCAATTGGCGGCTTATTAAGATTTTCATTATTCGGCTATGTACAAGGTGTATTAAAAATGAACTCCGATATGAAAATGACTTGTTGGCGGCATGCATCAATTTCTGCAGTGCTTAAACCATCCAGGTCGAATGCTAATACAAATTCGTCGTCATCGATATCGATTTCGCCATTAGTGATACCATTCAACGACGTCATATTCACGGGGCATTGAAATTCGTATCCGCACTCATTTTCCGAGTTTTCCTCAACTTCAAGTTCAATCCTACACGTCGCCGACTCACCCTCTGCTACAACCTCGACGTTAAGGGTGTCTGTACACGTGTCAATCTCGAATTGACCACCGATCTTTTTCACCTGTCTCTTGGCGGTGAATGTTGCTGAAAAGAAGTGACATGGGCATATGACCCGGTGCCCTGGTTGTGCCTCCCTGATGGACATGGTTGATATGAAGAATGTCGCCAGGGCAATAATGGTGATTGTTTTAAGGCATAATATTTGTCTTAAGACATTCATGTTTTAATACCTCCTTATTTATTCATTTAGGTGTTAGCAATAAACAAGAACACTAATTGACAATCATAGGCCTCACCCCCTTTGAGCAGCGAAGTAGCTAAGGCGCTCATATTTTCATTGGAATACAAAAAATGTTTAATGTCTAGCTTTCGAGTTAGATCATATAAAAATTCCTCGAAACCCTTGTTAGATCATAATTAGAATTCCTTGAAATAATCCATGATATCTCCTGATTATCCTATCTTCAGGAGGTACTGGTATGATAGGAGCTTTTGATATGAAACTAACACAGAGGATGGCAACAGAGTACAACAAGGCCATCAAGCAGAGAAA
>JALLOG010000038.1 GCA_027717645.1 Desulfobacterota bacterium AH_259_B03_O07 | reverse complement strand
TTTACAATTAAAATTACAATTTTAAACCCTAACATTCCCCCCCCCCCCCCCCTAAGATGTCAATAGCACCTCCGCAAGCATCGCAATTACTGCCTTCGCATCTAGCAGTATTGGAATCAAATTCACAATTGTTAACTAATATGCTTGACCCACCACCTCCGTTCTCAATAGCACCTCCATCAGCATCGCAATTACTGCCTTCGCAGAAAACCTCATTTGAATCGAATTTGCAGTTTCTTAACGCTAAAGTGAGATTGGGGCTACTATATCGGATTGCACCACCTCTCGCATCACAGTCTATGCCAACGCAGCTCTCTAATCCATCTGAGATTTTCAAGTCGGTAATGGTTACATTTGCATTCTGTATATTAAATATTCTGCTGCTGTTACCACCGCTTATTGTAAGTGAATTAGCTCCTAAACCGCTTATAATCAAATCCTTGTCTATTACTATCTCACCAGTTGTTAGTGTTATTGTCTGATTTGCTAATGAAGGATCAAAGTCCACTGTTCCACCGGGATCTGTGTTTGCAATTGTTTCTCTGAGTGAGCCCGTTCCTGAGTCGTTTGTATTTGTAACCGTAAGCGTCGGTCGGGGTGGACAAGATGTATCTGATACGACTAGATTTTCAGTTGTAAAACCTGCTTCACCTCCACCGCGTTCTCCAAAATCATTTCCGGCAAACCAGATAAAGGAAAAAGAGTTACTACCTTGTGTAGTTGTTAAATCAACTGATGTAGTTCTTGCCGATGCTAAATTAATAGTAACCAGAGTTGAACTAAAGGAATCTTCACTAAATTTTAGTTGAAAACTGCTTGGATTACTTGCAAAAAGAGCCTCGGTTCTGAAGCTTATGCAAGCATATTCTAATTGGGTGTCTGGATTTGGCACTATGTGGAGCTCTATAAATCCAGGAGTAGTACAAGAAGAAGCGATAAAAGGCGTCATAGAAGGAAACCAGTTACCTGCTCCATTGTCGTTTTTTATAGGGACACATGGGTTATCCCCCGTCAACAATACGGAAGCTACACTGGGATCGAGTGTAAATAAGGCAGGATGAGTAGCGCTTGTGATAGTAGCAGGCTCATTACCCACAAACTGATCGAGGTTAATAGTCACTAGATCTGCAGCGAACGCTGAGAAACCTAAATTCAAAATAGAAAAGCATGCAAAAACAATTGAAAATATGTGCTTCCCCATAATCATTTTCCTCCTATAAGGCTTTTTTTTACTAATCTCTAGTAGTGTCTAGTCAAGATAAATAAAAAACGGCTTGGACACTCCTAAAAGGTGATAGATAATCCCATTTTATGCATAAACCTTTTCTATATTATATCTCACGAATTATAGCTCCTGTCAACAAAAACTACCTCTCTAACCACCGATTTCCATGAGAATAATCCATTAATAGTTTTATAAATCTTGCCCTATTAACTATTAAAAAACCTCCCGAGTTTCAAACTTCAATAATATGGGTCAATCACAATGATTTGAGGTGGAGTAGTCAACCTACTTCACTCAGTTTTATGAAAGCCTGTTCCAATCTTTAAAATAATTATCTGCATTCACCACTTTAACTTATTCTTTTTTCACAGCATTATCAAAGATTCGGCTTTGGTGTATTATCAATTATCTACTTATAGGTGTAATCACATATGAGCGGCACAGTGGATCAAGACAGTTTGTGGGTAAGGTTTCTGACCTGGTTCGGGTCGAGCAGGACAGGGGCGTGGACGATTATCACTCTGGGTACGAAGTTAGACCGGTGGCTCATAAGGGCAACGAACGGGAAATATAATGCCACCCTTGCTTGGCCGTGTCTCCTTTTAACAACAAAGGGTGCAAAGACCGGAAGGGCACGTACAGTCTCCCTCGTCTATTACCAGGACGGGGAGGACATCATATTTATCGCTTCAAAGGGAGGCAATTTACATCACCCCGCATGGTATCTGAATCTAAAGGCTAATCCGGAGGTCGATGTATTTCTCGACGGCAAGTCGGCGACTTATACTGCTCACGAAGCTTCGGGAGATGAACGTAAGAGGCTATGGGCAAAGGCGGTCGAGCTTTACAAGGGCTACGAGACGTATAAGGACAGGGCAGGGGAGAGGGAGATTCCGGTTGTTATACTTAAACCCTCTTAGTTTCATTCAGGTATATGAAATTTTATTTAGCCGGAAGAGATTTGACGAACTTTATACCGCGGTCGACCCAGGATTTCATGTCCGTATCCAATTTATATCCCCTGGGCTCTACATAGATATAGCCCTTCATGGGCCGTCCGGTAAAGTCCATAGGTCTCGTGTGTTTCTCTTTAAGCGCTTTTTCGTATTCATCGGGTCCGACACGCACCATGAGGAGGTCGTCTATGACCCCGCAGCACATGTGAGCGTTTAGCATATAGGCGATTCCGCCGAACATCTTCTTTTCCTTTACGCCTTTTCGCCTGCTGAATGCATTCGTAAGCCTTTCGGCCAGTTTCTCGTCGTATGCCATTTTTCCGTTATCTAATTTTATTATACTTACCGGATTGCTAGAGATTAAATTTTAATGAGCCACAAATTTCTACTGCACCCCTTTTGTCAAGCCCGGTTTAAATTGGACTCTTGAATGGTATAAAACAACCTGTGACGTTTCTTTCCGAGTAAACCGGTGGTTAGGGGGGATGTTTTTGTTGACATGAGCTTATAATTCTCATAGAATCTCGTGATAAATGGCTTATCCATACAATGGTTTTATATTAAATAGAATCCTTATAATATTACATTCACAGCTGATTATTCGGAATAATTACGTATAATCAATAGTTAGGTGTAAAGCCGAATTCATGACGATCTACTTTGCATACGGGTCCAATATGTCCTCCCGCCGATTGAAGGACCGGATACCGTCAGCGGTTTCAAAAGGCATCGGAACACTTCGTAACCACACACTCGCATTTCATAAAGTCAGTAAGAAGGACGGTTCAGGAAAATGCGACATAGTTGCTTCCGATGCAGATAACGTTATAGGCGTTCTTTTCCGCATTGACGCAAGTGAAAAGCCAGTTTTGGACCGTTTCGAAGGGTTGGGCTCTGGATATGACGAAAAGGAGGTAGAAATAATCACATCGGACGGACGGCGTCTGGCCGCGATTACCTATTACGCAACTGACACAGATTCCAGCTTAAAACCCTATACGTGGTACGTGCGGCATATAGTCGAGGGTGCGAGGGAGGCAATTGCCAGACCCTTATATTCAGGCATTGGAGAGCGTTGAAGCTGTAAGAGACGAAGTTAACGAAAGGGAGCAAAGGGAACTTGCTATATACAGCTAACAACACAATCGAGCGGATGCGGGGAATGCATGCGGCGCTTCGCGGGAATCCCCGGTGGCGTGCGGCTCTTTGTGGCCGTTGGCTTTCGAAAGCCGTAATGAGCTTCTGGTGTGAAAATAGGAGTCAAACGATGCAAACACTCGATCAAAGCCCTCCACAATGCAGCAGAGATCTTCTTCCCACCACCAATCAGAAAGGCCACGTTCCCCGCACGTGGGCAAATTTCAATGTCGCGCTTGCGCTCGCCATTAGTATGTTGGCAAGTGCGTATTCTATAACCGCTTTGGCCCAAGAGGCTGCCGCCTTGCGTGACGTGGTCGTCGTCGGGAACAACTGGGACGGAACCGCCGATGTCTTTGACCCACATACCTTCAAGATAATCAAGCGCATCAACATCGTGCCGGATCGCGAGGAGCGGCTGAAAGAAATTAACTCCAGCCTGGTGCGTCGGGTGAAGGTCTTTTTTATTCGTCACCTGGTCGGCGAGGGGCACAACCAGCTGGTGGACGACATGTTCACCTCACACGACGGCCGCTTCCTCTACGTCTCCCGCCCGAGCTTTGCGGATGTCGTGGCGATTGACGTGAACACCGAGAAAATCGTCTGGCGCACGCCGGTCGAAGGCGCACGCGCGGGCCACTCGGCCATTTCTCCGGACGGCAAGACCTTCCTGGTTTCGGCCTCGACCGCACGCAAGGTTCAGGCCATCGACACCGCCACGGGTAAAATCGTGGGCGAGTTTGAGTCCGGCGACCAGCCGCACGCGAGTACCTACTCGAAGGACGGCAAGCTGATCTACCACGCCAGCATTGGCAGAGTGTACGTGCCGACGACCGCATCGTGGCTCGACTGGATCAAGGGCGACCGCTGGTTCCAGATCGTGGACGCACAGACTATGAAGGTCTTAAAGCGCGTGGACATAGGTGAGAAACTGGAAGAGTTTGGCATGCCCTGGATTGACAAAGCGGTGAGGCCGATGGCAGTGGCGCCAGACGAGCGCTTCGTCTATCTCCAGGTGTCCTTCTTTCACGGCTTCTTCGAGTATGACATGCAGCTCGAAAAGATCACACGAAAGCTGGAGTTGCCGATTCCCGAGGAGATCCAGAAGAGGAGCTACTGGAAGTATCAGCTCAACTCCGCCCATCATGGGCTGGCGATCAACAACGAGGGAACCAAGCTCTGTGTAGCCGGTACGATGGATGGCTACGCCGCGATCGTGGACCGCGCGAGCTTCAAGTACACGATCATCCCCTTGGCCTCCACGCCGTTAGGCGCCAAGCCCTACTGGTCCACAGAAAGCGCCGACGGCCGCCACTGCTACGTGTCGGTCAGCGAGCAAGACCGGGTCTCAGTAATCTCCTTTGAGGAGGAGAAGGAAATCGCAAGCGTTCCGGTCGGCGATCATCCGCAGCGCGTGCGCACCGGCAAGATGCGGCTGTCAGAAATGCCGGCCAGAGCCACTGAAGAAGTAGGGTCAGACTAAGTCAGGAATCCAAATTTCAGCCAACAAGTCGCTGAACACGGATGGGGAAACCCCATGATTTTTCACTTTGAATCTCAATTTCATAGAATTACGGGCTTCGATCAACCGTTGGCATTAGGTTCCCCACCGGTTAGCTTTGCGTTAGGCAGCTTGAACATGGCCCATTAACGCATCTCCTGAGATAATCACTATAGGGAAAAATCAGGAGGTCAGCTAAAGACTCTAATATCACCACATAACCAAAATCTTTGCAATGCATTGCAAATAATTTGCTATATTTAATTATCTCTCGTTTTATACTCTGCTACTCTATTGGCGCAGAGTTTGAAATTGGCTGGAATTGGGTTGAATTAGCATTAATTCTTATATATGAGGCCAACTAAAGTCACACAAAAATCCCTATAGCGTGCTCTCACATATGTGAAGCGAGTCGGATTTATAAATATAGCAAAGCTACGACGATTAAGGGGGTATGATACTATGTACTGCTCCCCTTTTGTCAAGCGCGGTTTAAGTTGGACTCATGAATCATGGTATCCATCCTTGCGATTATCGTTAACTCCCTTTCCAAACAATTTTATAGGTCTTTCTCTAACTTGAACTATGGCAGTATGGTAGGGGGAGATCATATGCTTGAAGGAAAAAAGGTTTGTTTTCAAGGAAGTATGTGGTCAGAGAGGAAAGATTTGTTAACATGAGCTTATCTTTACGGGAAAACGTGGAAAGAAAGGGTTTATGCATAAAATGGGTTTAATTTTATAGGTTGTTTAGTATTGACTTGAAGAAGGAAGAATTGTATTATAAAAATCACTAATACAAAATAAAAGGAGGTGGGTTATGATTAAAATTATTGGTAGCCTTCTGAGTAATAGTAGGGTTTTTATATTTTTAAGCCTTCTCTTTTTGTGTCTTGCATCGCACAGTAATGCCCAAGAAGTTAAGAAGAGTAATACAAAGGGTAATCCGGCAGTAGTGCAGCAAGGGAATAAGACAATATTTATAGGTTTAAGCATTGAAGATGAAATTATGCTGAGACAGGCCGTACCATCACAAGAAAAAATCAGGAATGCAATACAAAAATTAAGAGGAAAGGGAATTGGATCCGATCTTGGAAATGATTTCAGTAAGTGGGGAACTAAAACCGATTGTGGCCCTGCCTGTGAGGAATGTTGTGGTATGTGTGAAACTTGTAATGTTTGGGATGATGGGAAAAAGGGATGTGTTAAAACCTGTAGAATTCATTGTTGCTGTTGAAAATGTTAATCCATAAATATCAAACACCAAATTGATTGAACAATCAGTAAAGGGATCACCTTTTGTTCACAAGTTTAATTAATTTTCCTATCCTTATCTAGGAAGCCTGGTCCACTTCGGATTCGGTTTCCAGGGGCAATATATCATGCCACACGGGTCAAGTTGTACTGCTCCCCTTTTGTCAAGCAGCGTTAAAATGTGAAGTATGAATCTTGTACTAGTTGCATATCTCTGATACTGGTCTACCAGATAGACCTTCAAGTACTATCTTAGTCTTTGTTTTAGAATCCCATCTTCTCCGCTTCATAGCTCCCACTCCTTTTACCCTTTTTCACAAATTTTACTATTTTATGTCTACGAGGTTCTTAATGGAGAGCCGTATAAGCTTTGAGCCTGAAAAAAGACATTAATTTCAATTATTAAAAAGTTAAGAATTTGAGGGTGTTGTGGTATAGATTCGGCAGCCCAGATCTCCTAACGATGGGTCCTCCTGCTAAAGTTAATAATAAGTTAATATTTTGATATTATCCCTATCCTCTTAGAACCGCAATTACTGATTCTTATTCATTGCTATTTTAGCAATACTCACAGTTAAATAATATTGTGAATTGAAACTTAGAATATTATCCTTTATAAGGTATAATCTCGTTTTAAAATCAATTAGAAAAGAACAATATTATAATAAATCGTAGCAATTTCCGTAGCAATGAAAATAGAAACGATTACTAATTTAATTCAACCTATTGTAATGATTGAAAAAGGAGGGCTGGCAGAACGGCTAATGCACCGGTCTTGAAATCCTATGCTAGCCCTTTTCCCTACTTTTCCAGTAGCTTCCCAAGACTTCATAATTGGTGAAATTACAGGCAGTTAGGAAGCTCTACCTTTTCACTGACTTTCACGTGGTTTCCCCGTTTCTATTCTGAAACCGTACCGAAAACCGTACCAGTGAGAATTAAGACCTCTCTACTCTCTTGCATGCAACAGGCCCGGACTTTGTCCAAATCGGAAGTCAATTTCCGATTTGGACAAAGTGCTGGCTACAGTTTCATGTGTGTTTATAGGAAAATCCATGCAAAATAGAGAAAAAGGTAATAGGTAAAATCCTTAAAAATCAGTGGTTTTTGCAAAACAGTGAAAAGCAGTGAAACAGTTCAAATCGGACTCAAAATCCAATGGGCTTTACGGCCCGTGCCGGTTCGACCCCGGCCCCGGGCATAAATGATTTTAGGGACTTACAACATATTTCACGTTAATTGGTTATTTCCTAAATACCTCATGGCTACAGTTTTGGCTACAGTTTGGTTCCAAATTTGCCAAAATTCTTGTAGCGTCCTTAATACTTTTTTCGGGGCGTATCAAGCCTCCAAATTAAGGTCTACGTTCAAGTTTAGAGTTTTTTGACTAGTATACGGATTAATGAGTAGGATAGAAATTATTAGTCTATGCTAATTTTACTTATGGTGCTATTATCTGTTACAGGTCAGTCAGCCTTGGCCATTGAAAGCAAGACAAAAAATTTGGTCGACTTTCAGGATAGACAAAAAGGAAATATTAGCAAACTACCACAAGCTACTTCTCAAAGCTTTACGAGACCGAGAGCAAGAGATCTTTCTCTATCTCGCCATACTAGGTCCAGCATTAGGGGGATTTATATGGCTACTCTATCATTTTGACGACACCAAACCTATCATAGTGATTACTGCTACCATTGGCATTTGGCTTCTATGTCTGCTGGGTGCTTGGTATTCAGCTGCTCTTGGATATAACTATCGTTATATCACCTTGCAACTGGGGAATTTAGAGAGGGACCTTGAAATCCAAGATAACATCCTCGCCAGTTGGGTAAAATCACCTGAAAAATTTCTTAAAAATTACAGAATCTTCTGCAGAATTCCTTGGTGCACACCGCCAGAAGTTATCATATGGTTTTGGTTTGCATTTCCTGTTTTAATTGCATTCACTATGATCGCCGCATACTACTATACTCACCATTGGATACTAATACTAGGAATAGCCCCCTTTACGCTTGGTCTCATATCCCCTATATACTATGGCTGCAAGCTACACTCAATCTGCAATAAAGAAATACAAAGAAATACTACACAAAAAGAGAACAAAGAACCTTAGGTTTAAACTTTGAATGTAATAAAAGTCTTAGAGCAACTAGAGGCGACGCATTCAGTATGCAGTTTACATACCGTCCGTCTTCACATTTTAAAAAATTTTAGGTTACTGTCCCTACATAAGGGTCCTAAATCACCTTCCGTGACATCTCTTGTACTTTATACCACTTCCACACGGGCATGGTTTGTTACGTGGATTGGGAGATAGCTTGAATGCGGGACGTGTCGACGTTTGCGATGTCGGATGATCAATATCCGGATATTCTTTTTCCCTTCCAGTGAACATTTTTAGCTCTTTGAGTAGACCAAAGTCTTTTTGTAGACTTTCGGCGTCAACCCGGTCTTCTTCAGTCCAAACTCTCCCATCGAAATACATCACATCCTCTGACCTGCGAGGATAGTTCCCCGGCTCAGTTGCGATTCCAATTATGTCCAATGCCTTTGGATACTTAAGCTTGGTGACTCTACAATAGGACTCGAGTAACTTAAATCTTACGTCTCTGTATTCATCATAGGGGATACCATTAAGATGGGGAAGAAGAACGAAAACATAGTATGGATCGCCCTCATGGGAAGGCAAGATTAGCCGCGTAGCACTTAATGTGGAAGGTGTTCTGTCAATCAGTTCAATTATGGAGTGGGCTAGAAATCTCCGTCTTAAGCGTGATTCTCTCGCTAAGAAGCGATAAATTTTCTCCGAGTATTTTATGTCCTTATGAGTACTGAAATAGTGCGTGCCTGCAAGTGCGTGCTTGATACAAGTTTCAATTAATTCATCCCACGCATAGCTGATTTTATTTTCAGCAATTTGAGCTAGGCGTTCTGGCCTACGAGAGAAATCAGCCCATTGACCTTCGTCGAAGAATATACCGTGGACGTGGGAAGGTACAACAAAATCATGAACGCCTTGGTCATTGATGTTTCTCAAATAAAAGGCCAGCAGTTCTTCTTCGCCCGTAGCAACAATTTTTCTGTCAGAACGCAGAAATCGTTCCTTACACGTCAGATAGGCAATGAAGTCTGCGATTGTATCGACTGTATTCATAACGATGTCCAACGTCGTATCGTCAAACACATGGACAAAGGTTTTATCAGCGTCAATATCTCCTACTATGAAGGGTCCTACACCGGCGTCCTCAGTGACATAGTGAGAGTCCCCTTTAACGAACGAGTTGATCATCAAGCTCCCGCTGCCGCCCAGCTCCTTCCTACACCGGCTAGACGTGTCATGAGCAACAACTATGAGGTGGAACTTTGCCGTTTTCGCGTCGGGCAGTTCTAGTGGAAATCGATTTTTACAAGCTCGATCCAAGAAAAGGCGATCTGGATAAGACCTGATCCATCGTTCAGCTCCCCATGACTGTTTTGCAGATTTCACAATGGCTCGTTTGAACCAGCGATTCCAATCGACTCCTATATTTCCACTATCCGGAAATTTACAGTCCTTGTCGGAGAAGACGATGACATGATCTTCAAAAACAACAAGCAGATCACACACCTCTTTTCCTTCTTTCATCTGCTGGAGACCCTGATCACGATAAATACCTGGGTAGCTCCATAGAGACAAGAAGGTTCGATCACATAAACGCTTTAGATAACGCTCTGAGTCCGTGACACCTTCGGCACGAACGATAGGTAAATTAGCAATACTAGTCATTATGCATCACGCAAAGACAACGTTCTCCGGACTGTTATTTCTCCACTGACTATCTTACAGCGCTGTGCAGGGCTTTTCTTACCGCACGGGGGTTTTTATCAATGACTGTCAGATATGCCTTGGTAGCGCCTTCCGGCACGCGATTATTGGTTTCCCACTTCTTTAGTGTAGAAACAGGGATGGCAAATGTCTCCGAAAAAACTGTCCCGGGTTTTTATCTGCTCAATCAGCGTTTTCATTTTCACCTTCAACGATTTTGATTTCTTCCAGGGTGAGGTCGTAGAGTTTGTAAACAAGCTGGTCGATTTCAAGTTCGAGGGCTTTCACTTTGGTTTGTTTTTGGGGGTTTTGAAGGTAGTCATTGTTTTTGGTGATGGAAAGTATTTTATCAACAATAGAAATTAATTGCTCAGATATTGTTTTATCTGGCATAATGATTGGTAATTGTTTTAATTGTTTTAATCTTATTTGAGGTACCGATCCAGCTCTTTTTTGTATATAATTTTCTTTTAAGGCAAAATATGTCATTATCTTACTATTTAATTGACCTAAAATGAGATTGAGATCAACAGTACTCTTATCTCCTTTTTCGTTTTTATTAGATATTGAAAAAAGGCTAAGATTCAGACATAGATCATCTTCTGAATAAGTTGCTGTAATTTTTCCCCCTGTTTGAAGTATAATTATTTTTGGAGATTCAAAAACTAATGTGTCACCAAGACCAATCCATAATTGCTTTTTATTTTTACTTTGGTCTAGCTGATTTGCATAATCATCATTTAATTGATTTAGTAGATTTTTATCATAATTTATATAGTTAGTGATTTTAGGTTTACAATATTGTGAGTTAATACTTTTTTTACCTTCTAATAATGCCCTTTTATTTTTTGTATCTTTTATTATTAAAAACCTATCTTTCATACCTGTAAATGTAATACCTGTTCTAATTAGATTTTTAGGAAAATAATCTAGTAATACTCCAGATCTATTGGAATAAACTTTTTGAATAATTGTGTCATTTACAATTGATGGTGGTATGAAATTAGAATTTAATTGACTTTTTAAAAACTGTCTTTCAAGGTTATTAATATTACGTTCTTTAAATGATACATAGTAATCTTTGTTTGTAATATTTTGAAAGAATAAAATTGATTGACCAGAGAAAACATTCTCAAATCCAACAATATCATTGACTATTTCAATTATTGTTGCATTTTTAAATAAATAATCTCTAATATCTTCAAATGGTTTTTTATGAATATTTAAATCAACAATTAAAGATATACTTCCTTTTTTGGGTACTAATTTTCAATGACTTTTCAATAAAAAACATAATAGAATGAAAACGACCTTTTATAACTTTGGGATCTATAATTGGATTTTTAATAAATAAATAATTTTTCTTATAATATATCTCTTCATCTTTTAACATATCTATTTTAAAACGGCCATAGTAACTCAAGTAAGGAGGATTCCCAATTAGAACATCAAACCCGCCTTTGTTGTGAAACACCTCGGAAAAATATACCTCAAAATCAAACTCGGTATGTCCATTGGTTATTTCACTTATCAGATTATCAATCTGATTTTTATATTTCTGCTTTTTAGTGGGGTTGGTTTCGTTGAAAAAAAGCGGCTTCAATTCTTCCAATTCTGAAAACAAATGCGCATTAAAAAGGTCTTTCTCAACGCCAAGCAGGGAATTCCCGCAAACCACCTTATAGTCTAGGTTCGGTAAAGGCTTGATATTTTTAATGTCTTCTTCAACCACCACCAGCGACAACCACAGCCGCAGTTTGGCAATCTCCACCGCGCCCGGGTCTATGTCCACACCGTAAAGGGAATGTTCAATACATCGGCGTTTGAATTCATAAGCTGTTCTACTGTTGTCATCAAGAAAAGCTGAAAGCTCATTTCTTGCCCTGACAATCTCGCTCATCATGCCCACAGGAAAGGCGCCGGAACCCACTGCCGGATCGCAGACAGTGATGGCTGCCAGTTTGTCGTCAATCAGTGTGGCGTTGCTGCGTATGCTTTCGGGTAGTTGTAATTTGTATCCAGAGGTTTTTTGTTTCCCTTCTTTTATGTTTTGTTCTTTTATCAGTGCTGCTACTTCGTTTTCGCTGACCTGCTCGCCGGTATGGATCAGGGATTCGATATCTTCTTTGTTTGCCTTTCCGTCCAGCTCGGTTGTAAGATAATTGATCAAACTCTGCTGGCACATGTAGTGAACAATCTCGCGGGGGGTATAATAGACGCCGAATTTTTTATTGAACTTATTTTCTTCACCGGTTTTGCCGCTCTTTAATGCCTTTCTAAATTCATCATAATTATCAGGGCGGATGGCATTGAATTTCTCGTAGGCTTTACCCAGCAGTTCCGGATCAATCGCAACTTCTTTTTCCAGCGGCTCGTCTTCCTTTACCGTAAAGTTGTAGCGGTCGAAGATGTCCAGAATGCCATCGCCGGTATCGCCTTCTTTTGTCTTTACAGTATTGGAAAATAGTATGTCAGGAATAATTATATCGGTATGTACCCAGTCGTAATTGCCGATAGGGTCAAAAAGCCCGCCGTTCAGGAAGGGGATTTTGCAGTCAAAACGGCTGTAATAATAGTCTTCATGTTCTCGCTCCTGACCAGTTCGTAGAGCTTCATAAAAAAGTGGTTCCAATATATCATTGAAGAAATTGTTATAATCTCCATGTTTTTTTTCAAACAGTTCCCGCAGGAAATGCTTTGAGCCAGTTCCCCAGTTATCGTCACGGCCCACGCCGAACCAGCCCTTTTTCTGTAGGAAGTATAGAAATACAATCTGTCCCAGCAGCTTCTTGGCAAAGTTGACGGTATCAACGCCCTTGTCATCAAAATCAGCCTTAATTTTCGGATCTTTGTTAATAACCCTGTCCAGCTCTTCCTTGGTGCGCAGGAAAAGTTCACGGTATTTTAGAAAAAACTCTTTGGTGACGCTCTCAATATCAAAGGCTCTTTCGATTTCTTCCAGGCTTGGGGCCTGTTCATCATTTGACAGAATATTGACCAGACGGCTTTGGGCGGTGTGGCTTTTTTCGTTGGAGCCAACCAGAAACGACCAGCGCCTGGCAGGAGTGAATTCTTCCTTTACCTTCATTCTGCCGGTTTTGGTTTTTTCAAATTTGTAATCCATCTTGACAAGCGAAAAGCGCCAGTCCTCTTCATCGGGAGAGACAAACGCAGCCAATGCCGCGTCTTTCATTACACCGCCCCGGCTACCGTTTAAGTACCAGGCGATAAAATTGCGCTGCATGGTACGGGCGCGTTCAAGGGATGTCTCTTTCTGTAAGGTTATAACAAGGATATCAATGCTGTTTTCCCCATCGCTAAATTTACCGATACGTTCCAGTGTCTTGATGTATTGTTTATAGGCATCGGGGATATAATTCCCCTGGTAAGTAAAGGGTGCGTCATCAATCCTGTTCAGAAGGTTTTTGATAAATCCGGCAAACCCGTTCTTATTAAAAGAGTTTTCAAATGTATCTCTGATAATTTGTTGCGCCTGCTGTTTATTCATATTTACTCACCTGACAGATATAATGAAAGGATCACTTCACGTTTACCAAATACGGCCGGATTTTGCTCGGCATAATGACTCTGCAGCAGCCGTTCAGGAATATGAGACTGAAGCAGTGCCAATACCTTGAAAGGATTTACCAGTTCATTTTTAAGAGAATCAAGAGCTTTTAATGTATTTTTTGCCGTCTGTTTTGGCAGGCCGCCTTCTTCAAGCTGGGTCAATACTTTTTTAAGGTATAGCTCCTGGTCTTCGGTGAGTTTCTGCGTGTTTTTCATGGTTGCCTTTAGAATGCGCAGGATATTGGCGGCGCTATCGCGTCCTCTTCTTTCCTGAGGTTCAGCCATTTCCTCGGTTGTAGCAATAATAAAGGCTTCCTTGTTACTGTCCAAAAGGTCATACATCTCCACAGCCAGCTTTTTCTTTTTTTCATCAGACCCGCTTTCAAGCAGCCCCGCAGCTGTCATAAAATCCAGTTCTTCGGATGCTTGCTTAACCTGAGCCATGAAAAACTTTTGCAGTTTACCACGGCGAAAGTAGGTGATGAGCGCTCCGGCAATAGCGTTGTTTTGTTTTGCTGTGCGAGCTTTTTTGGGCAGGTGTTTTATTTTTCCAAAAAGATCGGGATCCTTCTCACGGATATCCCGGATAACCTGCAGATATTTCAGTTCGCTTTCCTCCGCTTCATCATCGCCTTCCAGAGTTTTCTTTGAAATCAACCGGTTAAACAGCTCGTGGGAGCCGATTGGCTCGCCTTCGGTTAAAAAGCTCCGCATCACCGCCAAGCAGGGTCAGAAAGGCATTGATTTTGCCTTCCGCCGCTTCTTTCAGCTTTATTTGGTCATTGGATTGTGTGGTAGGGAAGAAATTGAAGGTATGGATGACGTCAAAAGATGTGTCAACCCGGTTAATACGTCCTACTCTCTGCATCATTCGCGTCGGGTTCCAGGGTATGTCGTAATTGATCACCACATTGGAGCGGTGTAGATTAACGCCTTCTGACAGGACTTCAGTGGAGACAACTATGCGATAATCTTCTTTTGCATGACGGGCTCGTGCGTCAAAATTTTCAAGCACTTTATCACGGATAGATTCGCCTGAATCGCCAGTAAACAAAAGAACCTTGCCAGGATATACATTATTTATATTTTTAAACAGATAATTGGCAGTTTCTTTTGATTCGGTAAAGATGATGAGATGGTTTTTTTGTAAGACAGCATTTTTTGACAGTTCGTTTACAAATTTCAGGAGCTTCGGGTCTCGGTTAATGTTCTGCCAAAGCTTTTTAACTTCCATCAGGATGGCATGGTCATGCTCCAGGTCTTTTTTTAGTTTTTCTCTAAAGTCTTTGCTCTCATATTTTTCCGCCTTGCCTTCATCTATCAATCGCTGAACTGCCTCATCATCGTCGTTTTCCAGAAGTTCAAATATCTTGTTGATGTGCTTCTTACTGACATACACATGACCGTTGTCCAGCTCTTTTATGAACATCTCGTAGGAGTGCAGGAATCTGTCCACTGAATTTCTAAATGCAAAGAAACTGCTTTCCAGTCGTTTGACGAGCAGTATTTTCATAAACCGGCCCATGTTCCGCTGGGATTGTTCTTCAAGCTGATCAATCTTGCCTTCATAATAAAGCATGGGCATGTAGCGTGCGTATCTGAATTGATTAGCAATAAGGTCAATGGTTTTATTAAAAATGTCGTCTTCTTTATCATTGAGTTCGTAGAATAAGGGCTCCGGTTTTTTAACCTCTGGGAATTTGAGTCCCTGCTCTTGTATGTCTTTGTTGAAATATTTTTCAATTTCTGTTCGGGTGCGGCGTACCATCAAATATTTAAGCACCTTATCACGTATTTCCCGTGCATTCGCTTTTACTGTATTTATGTATTCTGTATAGTCTTTTTTTCGATCTAGATTTTTAAGCTTTTTATCAAATCCATTAAAAAAAGATTCCAGGTCAGGCAAATTAGGGATAGTGCTTTTTTTAGCTTTCTGAAACAGTTTCAGCAGGCTCAGAATATCTTTCGGGGTATTATTGTAAGGTGTTGCCGTTACAAGGATAACTCTTTTTCCGCGACATATCTCTGCCAGTTGCTCATAGGAAATTGTTGTTTCGGTTCGAAAGCGGTGTGCCTCATCGATGATGACATTTTCAATATATTCATCTGGATGATTAGCAAGCATTTTAAGAATGTCATCAAGTTTTCCAATTGATTTCGGAATATGTGGTATATGAAAATCTCGAAAAATATTAACCCATGAACCTGGGTTAGATTCTTCTAAAAGCACCGGCGGGGCGATAACAAGCGTTCTGCCGTCCAGTTGCCCTGCTAGCATAGCTGAAATGTATGTTTTCCCCAAGCCCACAACGTCGGAGATAAAAACACCGCCATATTCCAGAAGTATTTTTTTGGCATTTAAGACTGCCTGCTCCTGATATTCAAGTTTTTTAAACTCCTGCGGCAGATACTTAATGAATACCTCATCTGCCTGGCTGAGCTCATCTTTGAAATATTCATAGAGAAACTTCAGGTATAGCTGATAAGGCGTGATATTTAGAGTCAACCATGTCTTGTCCTGAATGGTCTGAACATATTTTTCGCTGACATCTACAGCGTTTTCCCATAATTCCTCAAATTTATTTTTCGCAAATTCATAGTCACTTCTGTTTTTCAGTTCCACGTTGAATTCAAGATTGTCCACCAATCCGGCTTTTGTGAAATTACTGGAGCCTGTGATAACCCGGCCCGTATCCCTGTCGCCTTCCTTAAATGTCATAATATAGAGTTTGGAGTGGATATTTTGTGACGGATAAGCCCTGATTTCCAGCTTGCCGCTTCTAATCCACTCTATAAATTTATGGACGCCTTGTTCAACGTTTCTATTGTCCTCGGAAGCCTCCATTTCATTCTGAACAAGATTCTCAACTTCCTGCTTGGCTTCGGCATGAGAGAAATCAAATGTTTCTTGAGTTGGTTTATTCGCCTTTTCGATCATTTCGAAAGTTTGTCTGCTTGTGCTGATGCCAATCAGGATTCTAATATTTTCTGTGCTCTCTAGAGATGGATAGATGGCGTGAAACCCACTTGAGTAGAAGTATCCTACGAGACAATCAAAAAATGACGTATCTTTAATAAGGACTTCAAATCTTTCTTTAAGACTTTGATTTTCTTCGTTTGTAATAAATGACAGGTCAGTGTTCATAAATATCCTATGTTATCATCTTTGAGCAACCTTAATGGCTATTCCTGATGACATCATTTCATTTCTCGTTTTATCGGTATAACTATTGATTATATAGAAATTTTCCGTAAAATCAGACAGTTAAAAACTAATATACGCTTAATTTGAAGACCATGAAAGATAGACTCTCTTATTTCATTCTCCGTCGCCTTACAGCTTCTTGATTCCGGCGTATACCATTCGACTTCATCCAAATGCGAAGCCATCTTCCTTGGAGCGAACAGGCAGGAAACAGATCATCTAAACAGACGCCTTAATCCCCGGCCCGTAACCTTCCCCGCTGCGCGCCTGGCTATTCTCTTACCAACACGGCCTTTTTTCACTGCCAGTACATCTCCCAAGAGTTTGGCCAGCCCATAAAGAAAACTGCGAAACGAGCTTAATGTCATGGCTTAGTTTCCCCACTTTTTTGCGCAATCTATGAAAACTTTTTGATCCTCAGCCGGTATCTGCTCGAAGTCGTCCCAGCCTCTCACCTTCTTGTACCCCTTGACTTCATCATCGCCGCCCAGACCGCGAAGGATTTCATGGTACTGATAATTTGGGATTTTCTTCGTGGGATTTCCAACCACGATGTTCCTGACGTTCCTGAAAAGCTCCACTGCCTCAAGCCTCTTTTGCTGCTCCCTGACCCGCTCCTGCTCGACCGTGCGGGCCTCGACAATTCGGCGTTCTTTCTGGCGCTGGCGAGCCATCGCCTCTTTGAAATACCCCTTCTGTAACCTGTGCTTATATTTACAATGTTTATCAGGGCAATATTTCCTTCGCGGTTGCTTTGCCTCGAACCGGTTTCCACAATGTCGGCATTTCCCGTAGTAGATGAGGTGGATTCCATAATTCCTTGCTGGTGTGAGATTGCGAAAGGCCTCGCGCAGCTCCGACCAGGATTCAGGGATGCGAACTGTCTCGTCACTGCGGCGCTCCGGGACGAAAAACTCCTCTGTTTGCGGGAGTTGACGCAGAATATCCAGAACTTGAGCTTTTTGATTTGGCCAGCTTAATAACCGCGAGTGAGCCTCAGGAGTGAGGCTTCGGCATATTTTGGATTGGTGCTGATATTCCATAACGCTTCCGGAGTTCGGGGTAACACCCTTTTCCTCGATAGCCAAGAATATATCTGATTTACTATAGATAGGTCAAGGAAGCATGAGGCGGAAAGATGAAAAGGCATATTTAACGATAGGAGGTTAAGATGAAAAAAAATGAAGTTGAGAAGAGATTCTTGACGATCATGGAGGCCGCGCGTTTTTCGGGTTTGTCAGAGTCTCTTTTATATAAACTCAGCGCCCGGCGAGTGCTCCCAATACTCAAAATTGGAAATAAGGTGATCCTGAAAAAATCTCTCTTCGAGCAATGGCTTTTGAGTCACAGCGTGGACAAGAAGGGCAGGAGTGCGAAGTGAACTCAATATATTTCTGAGAGGAGTGATGAACGATAAAAACGGGCTAAACCTCATTTCGCCACCAAATAATAAATCCTTACCTATAATTATTCTCCCCCAATTTGTGTTCAATAGACTGCGTATGATCTCGGGTTCTAGGGGTATTCCAACTCAAATCCAAGGCGAATCGATAATAACCAGATGGGTTCTGTTCAACTGGGATCTTAAGAGTGACAAACCCTTAGAGAGGAAATTCTATGACTGAATATAACAATGCCAGTGCTACGATTGATACTGAAATTAATACACTTGCTTCCAGCTTTGCTAAAGTATTTACTGGAAGAAAAGACGCTAGAGGAACGATAGAAGGTGGTTGTATAAGAGAACCCTTAAATATGGGGCATATACACAGCCACTTACGTGGAAGGGAGTCTCTTGGTCGATATCCCTCACTTGATAATGGTACATGCAAATGGGCACTAATAGACTTTGATTTCAAATCAGAGGCTAACCGGGTCGAATTATCTGAGAAGGCAGCCACAAATTTTGCAAAAAAGCTCTTTGAACTTGGTCTGAAGTCATATTGGTTCGAGAGAAGCAGGTCTGGGATGATTCACTTATGGCTATTCTTTTCAGAATATGTAAAAGCCAGAAAAATAAGACGAGTCCTAAAACATGTTGCTGATAAGTTGGGATTAAAAATAGCCAATGGAGTAGTCGAGATATTTCCTAAACAGGATGAACTTTCTGATGGTCAGATCGGTAATTATGTTCACCTTCCGTACTTTGGTGTTATTAACAACCATAAATTAGATCGACGTGTGATGCTTGACTCAAATACGCTTAATACGCTACCTCTGGAAGATTTTCTTGATAGATTAGAGCATTCCTTAATGTCACCGAATGAACTAGAAGAAGTATATAATTCTTTACCAAAAGAAATCCCACAAAGAGACGAGAGAGCATCTCAGTCCGCTTGGAATAATTTAAAAGGTCAGATTAGAGAAGTACTTGAACCTAATTGGACTGAAGGGCAGAGGCAGGAAATTTCTATGTGTTTCGCTGGCTTTTTAGCAAAAAAAGGTGTCTCTTGGGAGAAAACTCAAGAGCTAATTATCGAAGTTGCGGACATCTGTAACGATAGAGAAACAAGACAAAGAATTGCGTCGATAGAAGCAACATATGAGAGGGCAAGCAAAGGCGAGGCTGTCAAAGGTTACTCTGGTCTCAAAGAAATTCTAAGCTCAGAAGATTTAGCCAAACTAACATCATTATTCAAACGAAAAAAAATTGAAATCCCATGGCCTACCAATATTGCAGAGCGGGCGTTTTATGGTCTTGCCGGAAAGATTGTTAGGACAATTGAACCCCACAGTGAAGCCGATTCTGTTGCACTACTAATTAACTTGTTAACAGGATTTGGAAATGTTATTGGAAATACACCATTTTTTAGAGTAGGTGCTGATAAACATAAAATGAGAATGTTTTGTATCCTGGTTGGCGATACTTCTAAGGCACGTAAGGGATTAAGCTGGGGTTATATCAAGCACTTTTTTGAAATATTAGACCCTGACTGGACAGCGAAAATTCAGACAGGATTATCTTCTGGAGAAGGCTTAATTTGGGCTGTTAGGGATGAAATCAGAAGAAAACAGCCGGTTAAAGAAAGCGGTAGAGTAGTAGATTATGAGGAGGTCGTCGTTGAGGATGGAATAGATGATAAGCGTTTATTAGTGTTAGAAAGTGAATTTGCTCAAACATTAAGAATGTTGGGTCGGGATGGGAACATACTATCACCAGTCATAAGAAATGCTTGGGACAGTGGTGATCTACAAACCTTAACAAAAAATTCACCTGCAAAATCTACAGGTGCCCACATTTCAATAATAGGACATATCGGAAGGGATGAACTATTAAGATATCTAACAGGCACTGAAGCTGGAAACGGCTTTGGCAACCGATTTCTTTGGTTTTGCGTCAAGCGTTCAAAATCACTCCCATTTGGTGGTGAGTTTCACAAAGTAAACATTGAACCTTTATTAAAAAAACTGAAAGCTGTAGTGGAATTTGCGTCTGCGGCGGGCGAAATTACATGGGCTGAAGAAACAAAGCCGTTTTGGGAAGAAATTTATCCCGAGTTATCTGAAGGAAAACCGGGACTTCTGGGGGCTTTGACTGCTAGAGCTGAGGCATATGTAACACGTCTAGCATGTATCTACGCCCTCTTAGATCAATCAGATGAGATAGAACCAGGCCACTTGAAAGCAGCTATAGCAATTTGGGATTACGTTGAAGCCTCAGTTAGATACATATTTCAAAATAAAATCGGTGATCCAGTGGCGGATGAATTACTTACTTTGTTGGCAAACAATCCTAATGGTGTGCCAAGAACCGAAATTTCAAACCATTTTGGCAGGCATAAAACCTCTGAGCAAATGAATGCTGCACTTGAGTTATTGCAATCATTGGGACTCGCAAGAAAGGAATTGATACCGACTGAGGGAAGGACCAAAGAAGTATGGCTATTGAATCAATAAATAGATGCGAAATAAGCGAATTAAATGTGTCTCTTGAATTTCCAAGCACGGCTTATTTCGCTTAATACGCTTAATTCGCAAGGCAAATAAGAATGAATTATTTAAACAAACTTGAAGAATTCATATCTAAAGAAAGTGTTAGTAAAGAAAGCATTAATAAAACAGATAAACCAAATATTGAAAATAGAAATGAGAAATTCTTTACGGAAGAGGAGAAAGATATTCTTAAAAAGTTAGAAGTAAATAAAAAAGAACAAAAAGTAATTGAAAATATTAAAGATATTTTTGGTAGGAATTCTAGAGTTATAAAAGGCTATAAAATCAATTTTAACAATAGTAGAAACCCAATCGAGAAATTAACAATAGAGAAAGTTGCAAATAGGGAAAAAGAACGTAACCAACTTTCATATTTGGATAAGAATAGGGTGCGAATTAAGCGAAATAAGCGAATTAAGGATTGGATAAGTTAAATCAATCCCTGCAAATTCGAAGAAAGTAGCATTACAGGGCTATTGCCGCCCTTAAGGCAAAATCCAAAACAACAAGGAGGGAAAACGTCATGGAATTCACAATCGAGATCCTGTTGCCAATGCCAGTTGGAAAAGGCAGGGCGGACATCATCGAAGCTAAAGCTATCGATGGTAAATGGGGTCCACGGCTTCAGCTTACAGTTGAAGATGACAATAAGCGAACTGCTCGTGGATTCTTCTCACCTAAGGCCACTCTTAGCAATATGACCGGGAAGCTTTTAATGGCCATCTTTGGTGAGCTAAGACCTATGAGTCCGGAAGAGCTGATTGGCAAGACCATCAATGTCGAAATCGAACATATCGTAAAAGATGGTATGACTTATGCCAATATAACGGACATCCATTAGGGTGTCAATGGAGAGGGTCAGTAATAACTGGCTCTCTCTATGATATTCGCAAGTCCTGTCCCGGGTTTATGCCAATATCGGAGGGACTAGATCATTTGATAGCAAAGATGAAGTCAGAGGGCGAATTACCTGAGTGGGTGGGAAAATAAATGGCGAAACAAAGATTCGAAAGTAATTAATAGCTTGCTCTCTGATTAATTAATACTAATCATGAGGGCAAGGGGAGAATTATCATGAGGATTATAAATTCTGGTTAAAAGAATATAAGGAGAACCCTCTAGCGAATACCGTCATCTAACGAAGCAACCTAACAAAAACTAAATTAAGGAAGCTGTAAATGAGCTATAGGAGAAAAACCTCTAAAGAAAGGACCCAGGAAGCGGAGCAATTGTTACTTAAGGAGCTCAGAGAAGCATATCCTAAGCCTTTAACGAATTATCAACTATATAAGCCTGGTGGGAGGGAGAATTGATGTTGTCCAATTAGGACAGGCGATAGGTCATCTGTTGAATTTGGAGCTGATAAAAGAGGTTAGAGGGCCGCTGGGACCTGGTTATACTGCGATTAAGTAAAAAAAAATACAAGAAGAACCATCTGAAGCATTCCACTGGACTATTTTACACGGGCTTGCAATAAGTATAGAATTAGGCGCATGCCCTCATGTGCTATTTGCATACATCCAAAACATTTTTCGATAGACAAGCTATTAGTTGAAGGGCAGTCAGAACGCACCGTAGCACACCAGTTCTCTGTTTCAAGGGACTCAATTCATAGACATAAGAAACATATAGATTTGAAGCTTCTGAAAGCTCGTGATCTTAATGAAATGCTAGAGGCCGATAATCTGCTTGGCCAGATAAAACACCTTCAGCGTGAGGCTTACGATAACCTCGAACTTGCAAAGGGTGAAAGGGACGTTAAATCAATATCAATGGCACTGCGTGAAGCTCGTGGGAATCTAGAATTATTGGCCAGATTACTAGGCAAACTGCAAGAAACAAAAGTTGTGAATGTACTAATAAGTCCCGAATGGTTAAGTATCAAAGTCCAGATATTAGGTGCTTTAGAGGCGTTCCCAGAGGCTAAAGAGGCTATTGTCGAGGCACTACAAACTCATACCGATGGTGAAGATGAACTAGAAGGCGGTACTAACTAAATGAAGCAACAAGCTTTAGGAAGGGATTTAGTAAACGACTTGCTCAATACTTTGGATCCCTTACTATTTGCAAAAGAGCTGGGCTTCAGGCCTGACGGATGGCAAGAAAAAGTACTCACCTCATCTAGCAAGAGAATAATCCTCAATTGCGCCAGGCAGACAGGCAAATCAACAGTCACAGCTATAATGGCTCTCCACCGAGCTTTGTATTGGCCTGGGAGTTTAATACTTCTTATCTCACCTAGTTTAAGGCAGTCCTCCGAATTGTTTCGTATGGTCAATAACTTTCTTCACATATTGCATGAAAGACCTCATTTACTTGAAGACAATAAATTAAGCTGTACCTTAACGAATAAAAGTAGAATTGTAAGTCTACCTTCTAAAGAAGCGACTATAAGAGGGTTTAGCGGTGCTAATCTGATAATTGAAGATGAAAGCAGCAGGGTGTTAGATGATTTGTATGTAGCAATCCGGCCGATGCTCTCAGTCTCAGGGGGTAAGCTAGTTCTTATGTCAACGCCTTTTGGAAAAAGAGGACATTTCTGGCAGGAATGGACATCCTCTGTACCAGGATGGGAACGTATCCAAGTGAAGGCTACAGAGTGTGCTAGAATAAGCCCTCAATTCTTGGAAGAAGAAAGGGCTTCATTAGGGGACTGGTGGTACCGGCAGGAATATGATTGTCAGTTTGTAGCGGCAACTGACAGCGTATTTAACTTTGATTTGATTTTGAAGTCCCTCAGTGACGATATTGCGCCCTTATTTGAAGACGAAGAGGCACAGAAGATCAGAATTCTGAATTCAGAAGAAAAAAATGAGCGCATCCCAAAACAAATTAGTAAGTGAGTTTTTCGTAGGGGTAGATCTCGGTAAGTCCCAGGATTATACCGCTATTTCAGTTATAGAAGAGCTTAGCCCCGAAACTAGCTCTATTGATGGTGTAGACAGAAAGGATCGCAATTATCAGGTCCGATACCTGAATAGACCCCCCCTTAAAACTTCATACATCACAATTGGCAGCATTATAGCTGAATTGATGAATAGACCACCACTAAGTATTAATACCCCGCTTATTGTAGATGCCACTGGCATAGGGTCACCGGTGGTGGATATGCTAAGAGACCTTGGATTGAGGCCTGTGGCCGTAACCATTACGGGAGGAAATGATATAGGCCGGGGTGCGATGTCTTACAGCGTGCCCAAAATACACCTCATAACCAATCTTCAAATCTTGTTTGAATCTAATGGAAGATTGAAGATCGCTTCAAAACTTCCTCTTAGCCCGGTGTTTCTCTCTGAGCTGTCCAATTACCGGTTTAAGATTACACCCCAGGCTCATTTAACTTTCGATCCTAGAGCCGATTCTATTCACGATGATTTAATTCTTTCAGTAGCACTACCACTATGGTATGCACAGTATATTGGAGACCTAGCTTTCAGCTGGCGTCCTCTCAGGGCTAGTTGGGAGGATGAGGAGAAGAGAGAAGATGAGGAGAAGAGAGAAGATGAGGGGTTTTTTCAATTCTAACTGAGTTAATGTAGGGGGATGGGGATTGATTTAGTAGTGTTCCTACCGTCCCATATTGGTAAAGCCCTAGCGTTCTACCTCCCGTAATAGGCTCTTGGGCTTTCTTATTGCTTTAAAAGTCATGAAATATAAAACTTGGCAAGAAAGATTTGAAGAAGTGCTCGAATTTAAACAAAGATACAAAAGGTTGCCTGTAACTGGGCGAAGTCGTTACGGAAATGATCGAACTTTGGGAACTTGGTTAACTACTCAAAAAAAAACATATAAAGGAAGCAAGCTCACAGAAAATCAAATTAAATTATTGGAGTCAATTGGCATTATATGGGATACGAAAAAAGAGAACGAAAAGAAATGGGATGAAAAGTTTAACAAATTATTGGAATTTAGAAAGAAAATCCCCAACGGATGGCCTAGCAGATCTTCTAAGAAAAGAGAGGAAAGAAATTTGAGTTTTTGGTGTATTTATAATAAAAGTTGGAAAGAAGGAAGGCTAAAAAAATACGGGGAATATCCCAAAGAAAGAGAACAAAAATTAGACCTAATTGGATTTTGGACTTCAGATAGAAATCGAACAGTTAACAATGAAAAGTGGAATAAAAAATTTAACCAACTAGTAGAATTCAGGACAAAGAACCCAAATAGATGGCCAAGATATTATGCTAAAGATAAAGAAGAAAAGTCACTAGGACAATGGTGTCCAAAAAATAAAGATTGGAAAAAAGGAAGGCTAAAAAACTACGGTGAATATCCCAAAGAAAGAGAAGAGAAACTAAATTCAATTGGATTCATATGGTATAGCAATAAAAATGAGAAGTGGCTTAAAAGATATGAAGAACTTAAGGAATTTCTTGGAACAAACCCAGATAGATGGCCATCAAAGAAAGAAAACAAGAAGTTATGGTGGTGGATATATAGACAACGATTTTTATTCCAGAAAGGTAAATTATCGAAAGAAAGAATAGATTTTCTCAATCAGATAAATTTTGAATGGCATTCTAAACATAAATAATTAATTACTGTAAATAAATTTGTTAGCATTGCTATAGAAAAAAATTTGTAAACTTCATTAATATAACATTTGTTATATGATTTGTTCTTCCTGACTTCATATTCCAATATCAGCCTTAACCAAGAGATTTTTTTGTCATAGTCAAGCGTGCTTGGGACTCTATACCCTGGTATGGGGGGGTGGTGTGGTTGCCCCTAGGGGGATACCTCTTATTTTATAGTCCATTAGTGGTGTAATTTCAATGGATATGTATGGCAAGATGCCCTCACCACCAACTCATCCCAACTCGTGGTATTTCATTGTAAGACTTTCTAACGAACTCAAAACTAAAAATTTATTATTGACTTCTATATATGAAATGTTTTACAATTTAATAAGAAATAAGGCAGAGGTTGAGGATAAGATGATGGGGTAGTTG
>JALLOG010000389.1 GCA_027717645.1 Desulfobacterota bacterium AH_259_B03_O07 | reverse complement strand
CCCCCAACGACCCCCCCAATTGGTGAGACATATCAGCCATGATTAACCTCCCTTAAAGAAGATTTTTTTAAGATTATTCAAACATCCAATCCACCCCTGTTTGTGTTTATCACGACTTTCTTTCGATGGTAATAGGTAATGTGTTATCGTAATTTCTGTATATTCTTCAACTTCTGTGAAAGTAAGACTGACGAGAGCATCTTTTACTAAATCTGAGTTCCACGTGAAGACTATTTTTTCAGGTGGTATGATCTCTCTATATTCCCCAGTATGAGTGTAAACCTCACCGCTTGGTTCACTCATTTTTATAATATAATTCCCACCGACTTCAAATGTGTTTGTTACTTCTGCAGACCAGTTTTCACTAGGAAAAAACCATTTTTGCATAATTTCCGGATTGGAACAGGCTTCAAAAACCTTCTCTCGATTGGCATTAATGATCCTCTTAACGATTACTTTATCTTCACTTTTCATCCCTTCCTCCAGAGTGTTTGTTTTAGTAAGATATTTCTCTAAGGAATCTAGCTTTGATCCCCAGAATCTTCTGTAATCTTCTATAAATTCTGATACCGATTTTAGTGATTCATAGTTCATGCTACATCGGCGAACCCTTCCTTCCTTCTTCTGTTTTATCAAACCTGATTTAACCAATACATGAATGTGTTTTGAGACAGCTTGCAAAGTCATTTCGTGCTTTTGGGCTAATTCGTTCACACTTAAGTCCTGCTTCGCCAGCTCTAAAATAATATTTCTACGTGTTGTGTTGGATAGGGCATGAAATATTGAATCGAGATCCACCTTTTGAACGTCAACCATATGGTTGATTATATCAAATGGTGGGTTAATTATCAACCATTTGGTTGAATCTTTTATTTTCTTTGTCTTGATACAAAGAAACAACCCTTCGACAAAGCTCAGGATA
>JALLOG010000388.1 GCA_027717645.1 Desulfobacterota bacterium AH_259_B03_O07 | reverse complement strand
TCCATACATTTAATTAGGATTGGATAAATGAAACTTTAAAAAATCCTTTATAAGGGGGTATCATTATGAGATATTTAAAAGTGCTGGTTATTACCCTATTCTGGGTACCAGTGTTGTTTGTTCCAAGGTTGGACCAGGCACAAGGACAGCCACCTGAGACGGTGGGTTCATTATTAGCCAGAGTGGAAGCCCTGGAGGCTAAGTTAGCTAACGTGAGCGTAGTAGATGGCACGATCAACGGCCTTATGGGCCCACATTTTATCTTAGAAGGGGTAAATGTTCACATTCGGAGCGGCTCAGGTTGCACAGATGATGGTACTTTTATTCCGTGCCCCCCGTCAGAAGTTCTATCGACAGAGCCGCTACTCGGCCTAGGCAACCTAGTGGTGGGTTACAACGAGGATAACGTCTTTTTAATCCGTACAATTCCAGATGTAAATGATCGAACTGGGTCCCACAACCTGATTATTGGTGCCGAGCATAGCTACAGCAGCTTCAGCGGATTTGTTGCTGGCTTTGATAACACCATCAGCGACGACGCCGCCTCAGTCAGCGGAGGGGCTTTCAACACGGCAAGCGGTATCATCTCCTCGGTCAGCGGTGGGGGTTCGAACACGGCCAGTGGCGGCGCCTCCTCGGTCAGCGGTGGGAATTTGAACACGGCCAGCGGCGACGGCTCCTCGGTCAGCGGAGGGACGAACAACACGGCCATCGCCCAAAATTCCTCGGTCAGTGGAGGGTCGGGCAACACGGCTGGCTCTATTGTCCTTGGCTCTATCATAGGCGTATCCTCCTCGGTCAGCGGAGGAAGCAATGTAACTGCACCAGATGATAATGATTGGGCTGCAGGAACTCTAGTTCAAGATTTTGATCTATAATCAAACTGAAAGTGAGTTAGCTCATAGATATTTGAATGAGGCATTGTTA
>JALLOG010000387.1 GCA_027717645.1 Desulfobacterota bacterium AH_259_B03_O07 | reverse complement strand
GGTTCTTTATAAGTGGAAAGAGATGCAAGTTATGTGCCAATGGGAACAAAATACTGCATCTTTATCTATTATCCCTATATATACTTAAGATATTAATAGACCTAAACAGAAACCAGGATTTTGCTGTTAGATTTTAACCTATAAAAATGTACAGTTATTAAGCACAACATACCATTTTATAAGCATGTTTATATATGAACCTGCACACCAAAGCAGCAAAAAGGGCTTTGTACAAATTACTTATTAATCACACTAATTGTCCTTCTATTATCCGAGGTTTTGAACACACATGTTGAAACCCTACCAGTTCCTGTCGTTCCATACATATAGTTAATATTGATTCCTGCATCGGTAATCTTTTTAGACACCTTCTGTAATTCACCTACTTTGTTCGGCATCTCCACTGCAACCATATCTTCTTCCTTGACTTTAATCTTTAGTTTAGCGAGTGTTTTGCTGGCCTTTGAATTGCTATCTACTATTAACATAAAGCGAGCATTTTTCTCTTGTTCATATGCACTTATGGTGTGGATATTGACTTTTGCACTTGCAAGGGCTGAAGTAATCTCTGAAACTAATCCAACCCTATTTCGTATGCTAAAGCTAATTTGCTTTACCTTTTTTGCCTTTGCCATGTCTAATCCCCCTTGGATTTACTTTTAATTGTTATTTTCAAACTTTTTATGATCTATACAGTTGATTATCACTTCTTAATCTGAGGCTCTTTTAACGTTTACAGCTCTGGGTCCACGTCCATCGGGACCCTTTTCTACATCAAACTCCACTGGGTCTCCTTCCTTTAGATCCTTAATAGTAACCCCCTGAAGACCCGACTTATGAAAGAAGATTTCTCGACTATCATCTGCTCTGATAAACCCAAAGCCTTTATCTTCTAATATCTTCTTTATCTTTCCCTGAACCATATGATGCTCATTTTAATTTTAGC
>JALLOG010000386.1 GCA_027717645.1 Desulfobacterota bacterium AH_259_B03_O07 | reverse complement strand
GTGGTTCCTCCTACAAAAAGGGTGGAGGTTGCAACAAGAGCTTTGACTGTTGTTGTGCCTGCAATCAAGACACCGCCATGGACGGATAAAAGAGATGCAGGAGAGGTTGTTCCGATGCCGAGGTTGCCTGATGAATCAATAGTGAGGATGTCGCCATTTGTGGAGCCATTGGTGCCGATTTGAAAATAATCCGCAGTCGGTGACGCAGCGTGTTCGAGACGCAACGTAATTGTTGCCGCATCCCCAGAAATAATATCAAGCATAGCATCTGGGGTAGTGTCATTCAAACCCATCTGCCCTGTATCTGATTCAATGACCATGCGATAAATAAAGTTTGAATCGTCTGCATTTGAGGTGCCAAATCGTAATCTATTCACATTTCCTTCGTTCGTAATACTCCACTGTGCAGGATTCGCAGAGGCATGGGTAGAAATGAAACTTATCCGAGGTTGCGTTTGTCCTGCCAATACAAATTGAGCTTTCGGACTCGCCGTCCCGATGCCGACATTCTTGGAGCTAAAGTCATACACTAATCCTCCTGACCCGACATTGAACCCTCCTGCAATGGTTGAGGTTGCCGCAGTTGAGGTTGCAGAGAATGAAGATACGGTTAAGGCCCCTGAAAATGTCTGTACTCCGGTAACTGTAAGGTCTCCTGAAAGGGTGATGTCGGTTCCGGTAAGGTTCCCTGTAAGCGTTCCTCCTGAAAGAGGAAGGTAGCTTGACGCGGTGATGCTATCAGGAATATCTGCGTTGGTAAGGCCTGTTACGCCGTTTACCGTGATGTTTCTAAGGGTGACATTTGCTAAATCATCAATTTTTTGGGTGAGTTGGACGATGCGCGCATTGGAGGACGATCGTGATTCGTTTTTGGTAATACGGTCTTTGAGGTCTGCGATCTGTGCTAAAAGAGCGTTATTTACATTGTTGAGTTTTTTATCAACCTCTTC
>JALLOG010000385.1 GCA_027717645.1 Desulfobacterota bacterium AH_259_B03_O07 | reverse complement strand
GTAGGCATTGATCGGGCTACTCCGGTAACTCCGTCCCTAAAGCCCGGGATTACGCTTTGTGCGTGCTCGGTTATTATGGCAAGAGAATCCCCAGGTGATACAAATGAATTGCGTCCCAGTATCATGTTTCGATCTCCGTCACCGTCATTCGCGGCACCAAAATCGGGTGCATTATCTGCCATCATTCTTTCAACGAAAAAAGAGTTATATACAAGGTTAGGATCAGGGTGAACACCGCCGAAGTCCGGTAGCGGATTACCTCTTATTACGGTACCCTCCGGGGCTCCGAGTAGCTTTTCCAAGAAATAATGAGCATATATTCCGGTAACTCCATGCATTCCATCAAAAGTCATTCGGAACCCGTTCTTAAACAAGTCCCGTAACTTATCGAAATCGAATATTTCCTGAAAAACCGTCTCATATTCGGTAAACGGGTTAATAACGGATATCTTAGTTCTGCCGACCTCATATTCCGATTCTTTATCAAGATTGAACTCAAGATCATCGATTGTAAGATAATGGTCAATGGACAAACTCTGTTTATAGATTCTTTCGGTAACACTTTCTGGGGCGGGCCCTCCGTTTTTTACGTTGTATTTAATACCGAAATCACCATCTACTCCACCAGGGTTGTGACTAGCCGTAAGGATGAAACCGCCAAGCGCCCCGCGCCGCCTTATAACGGCAGACATTGCAGGAGTAGAGACAAGCCCGTTTAGCGGTATATAGATGCGTCCAAAACGATTAGCAACAGCCATAACTAAAATTGTGTGTAGAACCTCATGGTTTAAGTATCTACCGTCTCCCCCGACAGCAAGGCTTTCATTTGATAGGTCGCTATCCGGATCCTCTTTTATAGTGTTGAATACGGACTGTATGAAGTTTTCCACATAGTTTGGTGTATCCATGAAGACACGCGTCTTTTTCCTTAAACCAGAGGTGCCGGGGTGTTGATCTGGGA
>JALLOG010000384.1 GCA_027717645.1 Desulfobacterota bacterium AH_259_B03_O07 | reverse complement strand
AAAGGGTTGCGTGAGGTTCCACAATCGGAACGGCCTGAAATGGGAAGATTGATAAATGACAGCAAGAGTATTATCGAAGATATATTCGATAAAAAGTTAAATATCATAAAAGAGGATAAGAAACAGACAGAGCTGCTCGAAGAGAAACTGGATGTAACACTTCCGGGACGTGGTTTTCATTTAGGTACTAAGCATCCTGTAACTCAAGTCATGGAAGAGGTTGTTGGGATATTTGAGAAAATGGGTTTTCAGGTTGAAGAGGGACCCGAAGTGGAATTGGATTATTATAATTTTGAGGCTCTAAACATCCCGCCTGACCATCCGGCACGGGACATGCAGGATACATTTTATATCTCTGATGACATAGTTCTAAGGACCCATACATCACCGGTTCAAATTAGGGTAATGGAAAAACAGAAGCCACCCATAAAGATTATTGCACCAGGAAAAGTGTATAGGTGCGATAGTGATATATCGCACACACCGATGTTTCATCAGGTCGAAGGCCTTCTTGTTGATGAGAAAGTGACATTTGGTGATTTGAAGGGGGTCCTTACAGAATTTGCAAGGCTTGTGTTTGGTGAAAATTTAAAGGTCAGGTTTAGACCCAGCTTTTTTCCTTTCACCGAGCCTAGCGCCGAGTTGGATATAGAATGCGTAATATGTGGTGGTAAAGGATGTAGAGTTTGTAAAGACACAGGCTGGCTAGAAATACTGGGTTGTGGAATGGTCGACCCTGAAGTTTTTAAAAGCGTTAATTATGATTCAGAACGTTATAGTGGTTTCGCTTTTGGTATGGGTATCGAAAGGATAGCCATGCTCAAGTTTGGGATAAACGATATCAGGTTGTTTTTTGAAAATGACTTGAGATTTTTAAAACAATTTGTTAAAGGCTAATTGGTTATCTCCTTGGAAATTTTAACATGCCTTTCGCTGTAATACATAATGTAGATTTCAAATATC
>JALLOG010000383.1 GCA_027717645.1 Desulfobacterota bacterium AH_259_B03_O07 | reverse complement strand
GGGCATTAGACATCTGACGGAGTAGAATTCATTAAAATTTTGATTATTTTACTAACCATATTATCAGTACTCAAATGTCTATTATTAAATCTAAACTCCTGTTCTTTTACATAATATATCAGATTTGTTTTGCTTACTCCATGATGTTTTAGAAGCTGTTCTTTTAGATAACCCCAAAATCCCTCTATTCCGTTTATATGTACTTTTTTACCTTTTTTTACCTTTGCATATTCCTCCTTACCATGATCTATTGTTTGATGATGATAACCCTGCTTATTTAAACCCTTATATGACTTCCAGGTATCTGTATATACCCGGCTCTGTAAAACAATTTTCCCCTTTATTATATCTTGAAGAGTTTTCTTCTTTACATCACTTACAAATTCAACATACACAGTGCCGTTTCTCTGATAAAACCCAAATATAGGTTGATACAGTGTTTTAGCACCTCTTCCACGTTTCACTGCATTTACTTTTCTATAATATTCCCTGTTTTTCTTCCTTCTATTTTTAAACTTAGGACCCACATAAGTTTCATCTATCTCTACTGTCCCAAACACCGTTTTAATAGTATTTTCTTCATACTCATAAAGCGCTTTTCTTATTATTGTAAAACACCTATGTACAAGTTTTTGTGATATTCCAGTTTCTTGTGCTGCACGATTAGCTGTAAAACCATAAACAAACCACCATAGTAATTCATACCATATATCAAAGGAAACCCTGCTTTGTTTTAGATAGGTATTTGTTCTAAGTGAAAAACGAAAATGGCATTTTGAGCATTCATATCTTCCATCACTAAGCTTATATAAAACCCTTGATCTACAACACTGACATACCCTGTTTTTAGCATATTTTGCGTGTACAAAAATTCGTAAAATTTTAGACTTTGTAAATTGTGCTGTAAACCGCTTTAACATTACACTTTCTCATTATATACTACTCCGTGTAACGTCTAATGCCCT
>JALLOG010000382.1 GCA_027717645.1 Desulfobacterota bacterium AH_259_B03_O07 | reverse complement strand
ATTCCAATATACCGCATCTCACCAACAGATATTCCTCCACCTATATCTCTATAGTTAAGCCCCACAAGTTCCATCTGAATCCAGGGGTAAAGTTTCACAACAATCGTGTATCTTATCCCCTTTTGCTCAAGATAATCCAGAAAATAAGAATCATAAAATCCACTATCTGCTCGAAGGTAAATCTCTCCAATACCTTCTGGAATCATCTTCAAACACTCATAAATAAACCCTTTTACCCCACGGGAAGTATGAGCCTTACCTGTCCTGAACATTCCATGAAGAAAATCCCTTGTCTCCCCAACAAAGCAAAACAGAGGATGAAAACTTGAACGGCCAGGTTTCTTTGGATTATACCCAACTGAGGCTCTCTATTGTTGTCCATAAGTTGTCCTCACATGGGAATCCAAATCAAGTGTAATCTTACGCTATCCCTCCAAGTTTCTCCTTGAGCTCTTTAGAATCTTCTGGTTTACATCAGCAATACCCTTAGCTGTCTCAACTCGAAAGCCTTTTAAAAAACGGCTGATTGTGCTCTGGGTAGGATAATCATCTAGCCCAGCTATCTTTTGGAATACCTTACCAAGCCTAAGCATCAAAGTGTCACTCTGCCTCTTGAAGTCAAGAATCACAGCATAAAGTAGACATACAAGAATCCCACCCACTGAAAACTTTCCGTCTCTCTTATTAACTGGAAGAGCACTTCCAAGTTCTTCATTAATCTTTAACCGTCTGAGGAATTTCCTAACAAGTTGGATACCACCGAATTTGGTTTGGTTTTTCCCTGTAAACTCAACTCTAATATCTTTATGATTTGGTACTTTATGCGGAGAAGAATAATCAAATTGAGCTTTCACTTTTTAGGTGTCCTCCTAACGTTGTCGATTTGTTCTGCTTTATACCCACAAGTGCCTATAAATTCAAGGAAAAAGCGAATATATTTCAATCCTCGCTTTGTTCTTAATGCATA
>JALLOG010000381.1 GCA_027717645.1 Desulfobacterota bacterium AH_259_B03_O07 | reverse complement strand
TGCTCGTGACATACATAAGTCCATAAAACCAATTTCCACCAGCAAGACTGATGGGCTAACCTAACAAATAACAAATTTTGGTGTGAAACCTACAACTATTACTCCGGAGCTTGAGAAGAGCTATTGGCCATTTCCGTGTCCAAAATAATCAATGCCGAGCTACTATCACCGGCGAATTTTAGCTTGTCCACAATTTCACGAGCATTTTTTTCCTCTTCTACCTGTTCCTGAATAAACCATTGCAACTGAACAGTTGTTGCATGGTCACCTTCGTTAATCGCTTGCTCGTATAGCTTATTGATCAAACTTGTAACTTCTTTTTCATGTTCATGTACTTGCTGGAACATTTTTAATAGTGAACTGTATTTTGATTGTGGTGGTTCAATTGATTTTAAAACTATTTTTCCATCGCGATCTATGACATAATCAAAGAGCTTCAATGCATGCTCAAGCTCTTCATGGCTCTGCCTTCTGAGCCAGAAAGCAAATCCTTTCATACTTATCGATTCGCAATAAGCGCTCATTGAAAGATACGTATATGAAGCATAATACTCGTTATTAATTTGATTATTTAACGCATCTTGCATTTCTTTGCTTAACATTTTTCGCCTCCTATTATTTATTACAAAGATAAGTCAATATTTATTAACTCTGGTAACTAATATTACGAGTCAACACTTAGTGTTAACTATGGCATAAATTACATCTAATTTCAAGTAACTACCAATTGGAAATTGTTACCATTTAAATTCATGCATTATCATAATGACGGTGGCAGGCTGCGGAGCCTGCTTGTCGACTCTGGTGGGAGCCGACAGGCAGGGGAGAGTTCTGGGAAACAACCTGGCGATTCAAGTGGGAGCCGAATCTCTGAGTGCCCTGGTAGGAGGATTCTTCGCGGCTCTTTTTATCCCGCTTCCAATGCTTACTTACGGGGTGATGGCAATTTTAGGCGGCCTGCTTCTAATTACAT
>JALLOG010000380.1 GCA_027717645.1 Desulfobacterota bacterium AH_259_B03_O07 | reverse complement strand
CATGAGTGCTGCCTTATCCGATACAGAATCCTGAATTGATGAATCCTCATCCACTATAAAATCAATAAGGGTTGTTTTCTCCCCAGCCAGTATAGGTGAATCTAAACTAATTGCATCATTTGTGTTTTTTAAAATCCGCTTTACAACCTGAACAGGGACACCTGATTTTAGTGAGATTTCTTCAGATGTAGGTTCTCTTCCTATCTCCTTATGAAGTATTGAACTTGTCCTGTTTACCTTGCTTGCTTTCTCTAGCACATATGTTGGTACACTTATCGTCCGTGTCTGATCCATTAGCGACCTCCCTGAAGCTTGGTGTATCCACCATGAAGCATATGTCGAAAATTTATAGCCCTTCGTGTGATCAAACCTATCTACCGCCCTCATCAAACCCATATTTCCTTCCTGAATTAAATCCGATAGCGGTAGTCCTCGTCCCATATACTTTTTCACCATACTTACAACTAATCTTAAGTTTGCTTTCACAAAATTCCCTTTTTGCCTCTGTGCTCTTTCTGAGTACACTTTCAAAAATGCATTGAGTATTTTTATTTGCTTTGATAGTTCTTTTCCCCTACTATTTCGATGCCCATTTCTTTTACTTTTAGCATCTTTTTTCACACTTAGAAGCTTTTCAAGTGCCAGATTTATTTGACTTGCCTTGGCCTCACACTTCTTTATTATTGCTGAAACCACTACCTCCTCCTTTCGAGTAAGAAGAGGTTCACTTGCCATATCCTTATAATAAGCATAGAGGAGTCTGACTTTTTCATCTGCAGCCAAAGGCCACTTTTCTTCTCTTAAATTCAGTTCTTTGGATTCGTGGTCAGATTCAGGATCTACAACGTCAAGCATGAGGCTATCTTCGATGTCAATAGACTCAAAAGCCTCTTCTTCTAGGATAAACTCTCCAAGCTCATTTACTCCTGAAATTGTTTCTTCAGAGTCTAATTTCTTTATTTGCATCACCTTTTC
>JALLOG010000037.1 GCA_027717645.1 Desulfobacterota bacterium AH_259_B03_O07 | reverse complement strand
AAACCATGTTTTCTCTAAGAGATTTAGAGATAAGATGTATTGAAGGTCTAAGAAACTGTCTTCGAATTATTTAACATCTACAATGTCGGGCACTTCGACTAATTCAGTGTAAGATACAGCGTGGCGATCTCATATTTTCGAGATTGCTTCCTCACTTTGTTCGTCCCAATTGGGTGTTTTGTGTAGAGCGGCTTCCTAGGCGCTATTTGTCTCATTATAAATCCAAAGTAGCTTAACAGGCTTGCTGGCAGTCTTAACAGGATTCAAAATCCAATGAGCAGGACTCGTTAGCTACCCGGAGTAGGTTAATTGACAATGCTAACGCAGTGTAACCAATTCATGTATCTGGGTGGTATTCAAGTATTGATGTTGATATTTCACTTTGATTATAACCCTAGCAGCTTAACTGCATTTTCATTAAAGATTTTTCTTTCTATAGTTTCGCCAAGATCTAACATTTTCAAGGCTTTGATCTGGCTCGAATATTCCCAGGGAATATTTGGAAAATCCGATCCGAAAAGAATCCTGTTCTGGTTCTCTAAAAAAAATCCTCTTCCTGGGCAATTATTGGCAAAAGCGCTATTATGTACGCAGTTCATGGCTGTATCAAAGTAAATATGTTCAAAATCATTTGCTAGTGGTTGATAATCTCCATATTCAAAAGCACCACAGTGCGCAACAATTACTTTTAATCTTGGGAATTGATCTAACACTTTTCGAAGACGAATGGCACCATCCGAACTTTTATAGACTGGAACTGATCCTGTATGACAAACCAAAATTTTCCCAAGATCCTGCATAATTTCATAAACAGGAAAGAAGCGTATATCTTCCACCTGCTCATTGGAAACAAATGGATGAAGCTTAATACCGAAAAATTTAAACTCTTCAAATATTTTTTTCGCTACCCTTTCACATTTGCCATCGCCGGCAAATACAGTACCGAACGGGATAAGCTCTGGGAATCGATCGACTGATTCTTTTATGAAATTGTTTAGATATTCAGCTAGACCTTGTTTGTGTGCGTAGATAAGGGTTGTGAATCTATTAACACCTTCTTTACTCAAAGTTTGTATGAGCTGTTTATTATTCACTTTGTATTTGATATTCCATAAACCATGACCAGGAGTTTCAAAATAACGCCAGATTGCCTGGAATATAGATGATGGAAAAAAATGAACATGAATATCGATCATAGTCCTATTAAGTCTAAGTGTATTTAATAATTGATAATAATATCTGAAAAGTATTGAGCGATGGTATCGATGTATATTATGATACCAAAAATATTTAACAAGGAATTAAAACTTTTCGATTTATAATATATAAATTTGATTTGTATCATTAGATATATTATTGTTCTCATGTGTAATGCAAAAATGATGGTAAAAGGAGTCCCGAAGATGACAAGATTGGTTATGAAAGTTTTTATTATATTGGTTTTATTTCTTATTACTTCACATAGCTTACAGGCGAAGCAGGGGTCTCTTAATGTCTCGGAGTTTAAAAAGCTTTACGATAGTTTACTTGCAGGTAAAACACTTGTAACCGAAACAAAGGGAAATGGTAAAGTTGTAAAGAAAGAGAGGCGCTTTGGGAAAGCAATAGATATAGGTGACGGCGATTTTGAAATCCCAGTTACAACGGTTGTAACAACCACAACTGATGGAAAGCTTGATCAAAGGGTGACAGTTAAAATTTTGGACAGGGTCCACGATTTGGGGGGAAGTACGATTGTTTACGAGGAAATTGTAAAAACAATTGTGGAGGAATCGGGATCAAAGCCGCGAGAAACCAGTCAAGGAGAATTAACCGGATTATATAGGGTTGCCAAGAATGAAAAAGGGGGATTTGATGTTCATAACTTTGGATTAATGCCATCGGTTTTAATTGAGGATAAATCTGTGAGTTTAGCTGGATCTATGCTTTCATATTCCTGTTTTCCAGAAAATGGTAAAGCTAAATGCGTATTAACGGTTAGAGATTACAAATTGGGAGATTATAAACCACTTGCGGGATATACACTTATTGAACCTATTGAAGGGGATATGGTGGAAATCGCAGAAGAGGTTAGTACGAAGTAGAATGACTAATACAGAATAGTTAAACTTTTCTAGGAGGTAAAAATAAATGAGAATATTATTTTATCTATTTTCATTACTCATATTAGCATCTTCTTATGCTTTGTCTGATCCTGTTGTAGACCCTGCCAGTATAAAAAATGAAGATAAGTTCTACAGGGATAGAGCGGAATGTAGATCCATAGCGAAAAATAACACAAACAAGTGGGGAAGTGCTGCAAAAGATACTGTTATTGGTGCTGGAGTGGGGGCAGGAACTGGTGCACTGATTGGAGCTATTAGCGGTTCTGCCGGTAAGGGTGCTGGTATTGGTGCTATTGTGGGTGGGGTTGGTGGTGGAGGGAGAGCTGTCTATAAGAGCAATAAAAACTATGATACGCTTTACAGAAATTGTATGAGGGACAGGGGTTACAAGGTTCTTAACTGAGGTCCTGGTTCAGATAACGGTCTTTCCGGTATTTAAAACTAGTGAACCCAGCTCCACGCGTAATACCATAGATAATTTCCAATAAATACCATAAATTCTTTGACACGGTCATACCACTCATATATGCTATTTATATAATTTTTATAGTGACTTAGGAGGTTTTTGAAAATGGCGATTTCCTCTCAGATATTGCCTGTAAACATAGAAGATGAGATGAAAGAATCTTATCTCAGCTATTCGATGAGCGTAATAATTGGGCGCGCTCTTCCAGATGCAAGAGATGGATTGAAGCCGGTTCACAGGCGTATTTTGTTTGGGATGCATGAGGCGGCGAATCATTGGAACAGGCCATACAAGAAATCTGCCAGGATTGTTGGGGATGTAATGGGTAAATACCATCCGCATGGCGATGCTGCCATATATGATGCTCTTGTAAGGATGTCCCAGGATTTTTCGATGCGATATCAATTGGTTGACGGCCAAGGAAACTTTGGTTCTATCGACGGCGATCCACCTGCGGCAATGAGATACACGGAAGTGAGGCTTGCGAGAATCGCGAGCGAGATGCTTGAGGATCTGGATAAAGAAACAGTTGATTTCGTGCCCAATTATGATGGAGGGGCCCTTGAACCGGTTGTACTCCCTTCAAAGATTCCCAATCTGCTATTAAACGGTGCATCGGGGATTGCTGTTGGAATGTCTACCAATATACCTCCTCATAATTTAGGGGAACTCGTTAATGCCATAGTGGCTCAAATCAAGAAACCGGATATTTCTCTTAAGGAATTGATGAGGCATCTTCCTGGCCCAGATTTTCCTACCAGTGGATTCATAACCGGTAGCGAAGCTATAAGAGAGGCATATGCTACTGGTCGTGGAATTATTAGGGTTAGATCCCGTGCTGTTATTGAAAGGCAAAAGAAAGGTGACAGAGAAATAATAATCGTTACAGAAATCCCCTATCAGGTTAATAAGGCTAAATTGATAGAACGGATAGCAGACTTGGTAAAGGATGAAAAGATAAAAGGTATTTCTGATATACGTGATGAGTCTGACAGAGAAGGCATTCGAGCGGTTGTAGAAGTAAAACGCGGTGAGAATGCCGAAGTGATATTAAATCAGCTATATAAGCACACCCCAATGGATACTTCGTTTGGGATCATAATGCTTGCGCTTGTGAAAAATCAACCCAGAATTCTTCCACTAAAGGATCTAATAGCTCATTTCCTTGATCATAGGAAGGAAGTAGTCACTAGAAGAGCCCAATATGACCTACGAAAAGCGGAGGAGAGGCTTCATCTATTAGAAGGTCTCAAGATTGCACTCGAGCATCTGGACGCAGTTATTGCACTGATAAGAAATTCTAAAAGCCCTTCAGAAGCGAAGGAAGGCTTGGTATTACAGCAGTCATTGACTGAAGTCCAAGCTCAAGCCATATTGGATATGAGATTACAAAGACTCACGGCACTTGAGAGAGAAAAAATATTAGATGAAAGGAAAGAATTGGTTAAAACTGTTAAGAATCTAACGGGAATCTTAGAAAGTGAACAATTGATTTTGAACATAATCGTAGATGAGCTCGAGGAAATGAAGAAACGATATGGTGATGAGAGGAGGACAGAAATCCTAGAAAGTGTTGAGGAGTTTTCCTTGGAGGATCTCATTGCGGATGAAGATATGGTCGTTACGATCACGCGCGAAGGATATATTAAGAATACCTCCCTAAGTGTCTACAGAAGTCAGAGAAGAGGCGGAAAGGGAAAAGTCGGAATGGGTACCAAGGATACTGATTTTATTGAGAATATTTTTGTCGCTTCAAGACATAACTTTGTTTTGTTTTTTACGAATATGGGAAGATGCCATTGGCTTAAAGTACATTCGATACCAGAGGCAGGATCAACTGCTAAAGGTAAGGCAATGGTAAATCTATTAAACCTTTCACATGAAGAGAAAGTTGCTGCCGTACTTCCAGTGCGCGAATTTCGTGAAGATCAGTTCATTGTAATGGCCACAAAGAATGGAATTGTTAAGAAGACAAAGCTTATGGCTTATTCAAAACCTCGTTCTGGTGGGATAATCGCGATCAACATATTGGAGAAAGACGAACTCATCGGTGCTAGGATAACTATCGCGGATGACGAAATATTACTCACGACTCGTGACGGTCAGGCTATTAGGTTTAATGAGGAAAAAGTAAGAGATATGGGGAGAACGGCTACGGGAGTGATTGGGATCAGGCTTGAAAAGGGAGATGAGGTTGTAAGCCTAGAGGTCATAGAGGATCCAGATGCTCAAGTACTCACCGTTACTGAAATGGGCTATGGTAAAAGAACTTCAGTGTCAAAATACAGATTAACTGGAAGAGGTGGCAAAGGCGTTATAACCATCAAAACAACTGGTAAGAATGGTCGCGTTGTCGGTGCATTTCAGGTAACTAATGATTTTCAGGTGATACTGATTACAACTCATGGTGGTAAGCTCATAAGAATGAACGCTTCAGAAATAAGCGTTTATGGACGAGGTACTCAGGGACTCAGACTGATTAATCTTGAGCCCGGAGAAAAGGTTGCTGCTATTGCCAGGGTTCTTCCCGAAGATAAGAGTATAGAAATGGAATGAATATTCATCTTAGGTTTGTTTCTTTTTAATAATATCTCTCTGCTACCTATTATTTTGATGTCCAGAGAAATAGAAAACATATTTATTGATTTCCCCGATTATGGATGTTTTGCTTGTGATCCTAGGAATAGTTTAGGGCTTCGTATGAAGTTTTTTGCCGATGATCAAACCGATGAAGTATATACCAAAATTAATTTGGAAGAACACTTCTGCGGCTTTCCGGGGATTTTACATGGAGGAATACAATGTGCCTTGATTGACGAGGTAGCATTCTGGGCAATGTTTGACAAGTTGAAAAAGATAGGCCTTACAATGAAGGTTGAGATGGATTTCATAAAAAAGGTCAAAACCCCCGGGCAGTTGGAGGTACGGGGTAAAATTGAAGAAATCAACAATCGTAGAGTTACGATAAATGTAAACATTTTGAGTGGAATTAAAGAAGTTGCAACAAGAAGCAAGGTTACATATTTTATTCCTAAAAGGAATAATTTGTATAAGGTGATGGGTAAAGAAAGATTTACAGAAAAGTTCCAAAAATATATTCGGGACTAAGTGATGATAAAATTATATGATCATCCATTGTCGGGTAATTGTTATAAGGTAAGGCTCTTACTGAATCACCTTGGCTTAGAGTACGATAGGATTACAGTGGATATTTTCAAGGAGGAGCACAAGAGTGAGGAATTTAAAAGATTAAATCCGATTCAAAAGATCCCTGTTTTACAAGACGATGGTTTTGTCATGTGGGAATCAAATGCCATTTTGCTCTATATCGCCAAGAAATATTCACCAAATGAATATTATTCTGAGGAGTTTCACAGGTTTGGCTCAGTTTCTCAATGGCTATTTTTTGGAAAGACTACTCTTGACCCAAACCTCGCAAGAGCAAGATATATTACAAGATTTGTTCCCAAAGAGAAGAGAAATCAAAAAGAGCTAGAGTTTTTTCGTTCAGCAGGATTAACGTCATTAAGGATTGTAGAGGATCACCTAGAAAGAAACGATTATCTTGTGGGATCGTACACTATAGCCGACATTGGTTGTTATCCATATGTAAATACTTCGGAGGAGGGTGGTATAAGTCTTTCACCTTTTCCCGCAGTCTTAAAGTGGTGTGAACGAATCAGCTCTCAGCCTGGTTATATATCTTTAGGAGACTAAACGGATAGCCACAGAGGGCACAGAGAAACTAGACAACCTTAATATTTCTTTATAATTTCACTCTGTGATCTCCGTGGCAAATATTGTGGGATATTATGATGTGGAGCGGGAAACGGGATTCGAACCCGCGACCTTCTCCTTGGCAAGGAGACGCTCTAGCCAACTGAGCTATTCCCGCTGGTTGATTTTTAAAGATAGCAAGCTGCATTAATAATGTCAAGAAAATCCAGACAACCCACATTCTTTTATAAGGTAGAATAATCAAGAACTAATTTACATGCAAGAACGAAACAGAAAAGCTTTTATTTCCAATATAAAAAGAGTAATTGTAAAAATTGGGAGTAGCATTCTCACAAATGAATTTGGGGAGCTACAAGGAAGTGTATTTGATGAGATCGCTAAAGCAATTTCCAATCTCAAAACTAGGAAGATCGAGGCCGTTCTTGTGTCGTCTGGAGCAATAGCTTCGGGCATGAAGAAGCTCAATCTTAAAGAAAAGCCGAAAGACATATCAATGAAACAGGCAATTGCAGCTTGCGGACAGAGTGCACTTATGTGGAACTATGAACAGGCGTTTTCTTCATTCGATGAGAAGGTTGCTCAAATACTTATAACTCATGACGGGCTTTCTGAGAGAAAAAGATTTTTAAACGCTCGAAAAACCCTTCTCGCCCTTTTAAGAATGGGGATAGTTCCAATTATTAATGAAAACGATACTGTGGCTGTTGAGGAAATTATGTTGGGGGACAACGACAATCTTGCTGCACTTGTAACAAGTCTTGTAGAAGCAGATCTTCTAATTCTCCTAACAAATATTGACGGGCTATACACAAAAGATCCTCGAAACCATAAGGACGCCGAATTCATTTCATTAATTGATGAAATAGACGCAGGAATCCAAAACATGGCGGGAGAGACAATGGGAAAGACCACAACGGGTGGAATGAGGACCAAGATAGAAGCGGCAAAATCAGCCGCGGCTTTTGGTGTTCCAACTATTATTGCAAATGGGAGAAAGTTGTCGACGCTGTCTGATATATTTGCCGGTGAGGAAATCGGTACACTGTTTCTTCCGGCCAAGGATAGGCTAAAAGGGAGAAAACATTGGATTGCGTTTACTCTTAAACCATCGGGTCAACTGATTATCGATAGCGGGGCTAAGAGAGCCATCTCGTCTATGGGAAAGAGTCTGCTTCCTTCAGGTGTTAGAGATGTTATTGGAGAATTTGACATTGGTGATCAAGTTACATGTATTGATGAAGAGGGAATTGAGGTAGCAAGGGGTCTTACTTCCTATAGTTCAAATGAGATAAGCAAGTTAATTGGCGCTAAATCAACAAATATAGAGAATATCCTTGGGTATAAGTACAGCGATGAAATAATTCATAGAGATGATTTAGTGGTCATGTTAAAGGAAAAAGCAACTTAGATTCTTTACTCTACTATAATATGCGATCTAGGATCAGTTTATTACTAACAATACTAACCCTGTTATTGATAACTTCTTTTGTTGGTATATATGGTTATCTTAATTACTACTCCTATACACCGCCAAACAAAGTGATTGTTGAAATTCCAAGAGGCCGGGGGCTAAAAGAAATTTCAAGAATGCTCGAACACTCCGGTATTGTAAAGAGCGATAAAGCTTTCATTGTTTATGTGACGATTAAGCGAGTTCACAATAGGTTGCAAGCCGGCGAATATAAATTCGGCCCCGCCGATAATATGTCTTCAGTAATTGATAAGCTTGTGAACGGTGATGTCATAGTAAGAAAATTTACAATACCGGAGGGCTTAAATATAAATGAGATAGCTAATCTCTTAGAAGAGAAAGGAGTCTTGACTAAAGAGGAATTTATTGAAAAGGCCGAAGATAGCAACTTTGCAAAACAATTGCTGGGAGAGAACATAGCTAATTTTGAAGGCTATCTTTTTCCTGAAACCTACTTCTATAAGAAGAGGACTACTGCTGAGGAAATTATAGCTAAGATGGTAAGTAGGTTTAACAAGGTTTGGAACTCGCTTAAGGTTAATGATTCCAATATTGATCTTTCAGATCATGAAATTGTTACACTCGCTTCTATTATTGACAAGGAAACAGGCGACCCTGGAGAACGAAAATCTATATCTGAAGTATTCCATAATCGCTTAGAAATCGGTATGCGTTTGGAAAGCGATCCAACTGTAGTTTATGCTTTAGGTATTGCATTTAATGGCGATCTTACAAAGGACCATTTAAAAACGAAATCGGAATATAACACCTATATTAATAGTGATCTGCCACCCGGACCAATTGCAAATCCGGGTAAGGAATCTCTCGCAGCAGCTTTAAACCCTTCTGAATATCATTTCCTATACTTTGTGTCCAAGGGCAATGGTACACACGCGTTTTCTAAGAATTATAAAGATCATTTAAAGGCGGTAAAAAAATATCAAAAGAGATCCAGAACTAACGGGAAAATGCATTAGTGAACGGATCAACACGAGGTTTTTGAACTTTTGGTATAAAAAATTTCTTCTCTTTCTTCTCTATTCTGATTTTTCCGTCTTTACCACGCGAAGCGATAAACTGTGCACCGCTGGTTTCCCTGGAAATCCTCTCTAGTATTTTGGGATAATTCTTGGAACCAATAAATATAGAGTGGACACAGACGCCAAGCTTTTTGGCTCTCCCCCTTTCATTAACTACATCACAGTCGCCTGACGTTGGTATGCCATCAGTGATAAAAAGTATATGCTTGTTTCTGAGACCCCTTCCTTTAAATTCAGAGAGAGCCCCTTTAAGGGCATCTTCGTAATTAGTATTTCCGGAGCATTCGTTTTTCGATGCAAGCTCCAGCATCCAATGATAGTCCCTAGTGAAGAATTTTGAGTTGCGTTTGTACATGTATGAACGATGATTAAACTCGACGTATCCGACTTTCATTTTTTTTGCCTTGGCAAGTTCTATTACACCACGAACTACCGAAGAAGACCATTCGCTGTACACACCCATCATTGATGTGCTAACATCCCTCAAGATGGCGATTTCACCGCCCAAAGTTTCTTTTTCTCGCTTGTGAACTCTTGGTAAACTAGGAGTTGTATATTGTGCCCAAAACATACCTTCAAAAGGGTCAACGTCTTCCATCTCTTCAAAATGATTCATTCTTTTCCATCTTCTGGGCAGCCCACCGGGATGTGTAGCATCGAAGGCCATACTCCTCTGAATAGTTCCTTCAAGCACTTTCATTATTACCTTCACGTTGTCTGCAGATGAATAATTCCTTCTACCCCCAATCCAATATTCATCTTCATCTCCAGGATGGGGTGATTTGCTTGCGTAGATCTTCTGGGGAGCTTGTTGTTCTTCTTCGTCTCCCGGCTCACTATCGCCAATTTGTCTTCCTGTGTTTTCTGAAGGGTTGCCTTGATCTGTCGGTGGAACCATTTTATCAGTCTCATTCTGTATATTCTCCTGAAGTTCTTGTAGGGCCTGAAGAAAGGTTTTTCTTGCTTCTGAAAGGGGGTCCGAAGGCTTTTCTTTATCTTGGCCTGGCTTTTCTTCTGGTTGTTCTCCGGGTAAATCCTTGTCAAATTCAGATGTCTGCTGTTCTAATTTGCTTGGTGTATCCTTGTTGGTTTTTTTTTTTGAGATGGCTTCTTCAATTATTTCATAAAGTCTTTGAAAAATTTCCTCAGGAACACGGAAGGCAGTCATATATTTAAGGGCCTTAAGGTCTTCCAGTGTGCAGGTTTCACGATCGTAAATAAGCGCATGAGACCTCATAATCTTAAGTGATTTTACGAAAAAAGTTCTATCAGTAATTAAAGAGTTTGATTCATTTAGACCATAGTCGTCGATAAGGGTTGATACAAAGTTTGCTATTCCATCCTGAACTTCTGGTGTTATTGTTACTGAACTAATCCTTTCATAATATTCATCAAAGACCTCTTTTGAAACTCTGATTGGCACATCATATTCAAGCGGTCTGTCAGTATATAATTTAATCACTTCTTTTGCTTGTTCCCATTTCCTACCATAAGAGAGTCCTTGCGCCTTTATCTGAAGTACAAAACGATCAAGATTTGCGGGGTCTAGTGGTTCATTATAATATTCATCCGCGGTAGGGTTGCTTGTACCAATCGCCGTTAACAGCGGAATCGGCTCCTCGAAGAATTTTCTTTCGTTAAGAATTCTGAGTAACACATTCAGTGATTCGCCAGGAGCACGCGAGATATCGTCCAACAAACATATTTCAGAAGTTAATATTCCACCTTTAACAATTTTCTGTCTAATTAACTCCCCTGATTCTAAGGTCTCTTTTGAAATAACTAGATCTCCGATCAGTTCAGAAAGGCGAGTGTCTCTATGTAATTGATAGAAGAAGAACTTTAATTGAGCTGCCTTTGAAATAATTTCGGCAAGCATAGTCTTGGCAGTGCCCGGAGGACCTTCGATATAGATATGCTCTCTTGATAAGATTCCAAGGAGAAGGGACATTTTTACATCTTCATGTCCTATTACTAATTTGTCCATTTCCTCCTTTAGTAATTTGAACGGATTTTTATCTTTCATTGTTTGATTTACCTTCGCATCGAATTGATTGAACTTATTCTACATAAGCGTTTGCATTTTTTCAATATTCTACCAGTTATAGATGAGAATTAATTTTGTGTAAAGAATTGTGTTAAAATCTTCTGTCTTACCTTGAATCATGATTTTAAAATCAGACGCCGTAGTAATAGGAGGGGGGGTTACCGGGGCAAGTGTAACTTATCACCTTGCCAGTGTTGGACTCACCGTTATATGTATTGAGAAGAATTCACCAGCATCAGGTGCCACCGGCAAATCGAGTGCTATAATTCGAATGCATCATGATAATCTACCCGAGATGGAGATGGCTTTTGCTAGCCTACCTTATTTTCAAAACTGGAAAGATATAGTAGGAGTGGGTGATTGTGATTTTCGGGTAACAGGCTGTTTACGATTTGTGGATCCCAGAGATTACGAAAAGTTGAGGTCTAATGTTTCTTTAATGAAAGGACTTGGTGTAAATACCGAATTAATTTGTCGAAATGAAATAAATCAGATTGCTCCCACTTTTTTTACAGATGATGTAGAAATGGCAGCTTGGGAGCCTGAGGCTGGATATGCCGATCCATGTGGAACGACCTACGGATTTCTATCCGCCGCCGAGGAAAAAGGTGCAAAATTACTTTGTCCAGCTTTTGTAAATGGTATAAGGATTGAGAGAGGAAGGATTAGCGGAGTGGAAACTGATAAATGTTTTATCTCTACAAGAATCGTGGTAAATGCCGCAGGAGCTTTTGCAGACAAAATTGCAGATATGTGTGGATTTAAGTTGCCAGTGTCACCAATACGTTATCAGGCAGGAATATTTCGGCGTCCTCTTGAGGTGGAGGTTCCTCATCCAACGATAATCGATCGACTTTCTGGACAGTTCTATTTTAGGCCAGATGTGACTGGGCATACATTGGTTGGAGGTATTGGTGCTAGGAGGGTTAAAGATCCAGAAAATAATAATGAAATTACTGATCCTGGTTATTCTAAAATTGCTACAGAAATGCTTTCAAAGAGAATGCCTGGAATGGAAAGGGCCATATTTCGTGGTGGAAGATCTGGCTGTGACGGAATTAGCGAGGATGCATATGCAATTATTGATAAGATTTCAGAAGTGAAAGGATGTTACTGTGCAGCTGGTCATAGCGGGCATGGGTTTAAGATTGCGCCTGCCGTAGGACTGTCAATGGCTGAATTAATTACAGAGGGCAGGTCGAGTACCATAGATATTTCACCCTTTGGCCTGAGCAGGTTTAAGGAAGTTATAAATCCCTTCGACAATCCAAATCGTTACGATGAGCGTGGTCAATAATTAGAAGATTTTAAAATATGAAGTCAACGACCAAAGTTGATCATGACTCGTTTCACTTTCTTGCCTAAACAATAGGCATTTCCTGCCTATTTATTAAGCATAAATTACTCCAAAGTTCGTTTAACTCACTGAAATTAATAGACTTTGTTTTGGCATATTTCTTGCTAAAATAAATACGTAATTATAATACAAAATAAGAGGTATGGAATTGAAGTCTATTACAATAGTAGTTGGATACAACTACCCTATTTCAACTCTTAAAAACTTGATCACTTCTATAACAAGCTACGATAGAGAGTTTTAATTAGTTCAAAAATCATAGGAGGAACATTTAACTAAACAGGAGGATTTTCAATGGCAAGGATAAACAAACATAAATTTCTATTATTGATGATTTGTATTTCGATGTTGTTCTTGGGCTTAGTATTGTCTACTAAATTGTCTTTTGCACAGGAACCATTGGAATTTAAGCCGGAGGAAATCTCTCAGGCTGCTGCTGAGATCGATACAGGTGACACGGCCTGGATGATGACCTCAACAGTACTAGTATTGATGATGACAATTCCGGGTCTCTTTCTTTTTTATGCGGGTATGGTTCGCGCAAAAAATGCCCTTTCCACAATAATGCATAGCTTCGTCATTGCAGCTTTGATTTCGGTTCAGTGGGTACTATGGGGGTATAGCCTTGCTTTTGGTCCTGACGTAGGCGGTTTCATTGGTAATTTGGACTGGTTGGGACTGAATGGAGTCGGGCCTGAACCCTTCCCGGATTACTCCTCGACAATACCTCACCTTGTGTTTATGGCATTCCAAATGACGTTTGCCATAATTACCGTTGCCCTAATTACAGGTGCTTTTGCGGAACGTGTAAAATTCACCACTTTTATTTTCTTTGTTCTACTATGGTCAACTTTCATCTATGATCCCCTTGCACACTGGGTATGGGGAGGAGGATGGATAGGGGCAATGGGAGCACTTGACTTTGCTGGAGGGACAGTGGTTCATATTAGTTCAGGTGCATCGGCACTTGCTGCTGCCCTGATGTTTGGTAAACGGATAGGGTTTGGAAAAGAAGCTATGCCTCCACATATGCTTCCTTTTAGTGTCATTGGCGCCTCTCTACTCTGGGTGGGATGGTTTGGTTTCAATGCTGGGAGTGCGCTTGCGGCTGATGGTGTGGCAGCTAATGCCTTTGTGACTACCAATACGGCGACAGCGGCTGCCGTACTTGCCTGGATGTTTACAGAATGGATCGCTAGAGGCAAACCTACGGTACTGGGCGCAGCCACCGGAGCAGTTGCAGGACTTGTGGCAATTACTCCAGCTGCAGGTTTTGTTAGTCCTATGTTTGCAATCGTTATTGGTATTGGTGCAGGCGTTTTCTGTTATGCTGCTGTAAATTTAAAAGGAAAAATTGGCTATGACGATACCCTGGATGTAGTAGGCGTTCATGGAATTGGCGGAACGTGGGGATCACTTGCAACCGGTCTCTTTGCTTCAACTGCCATCAATGCGGGGGGAGCTAATGGTCTTTTTTTTGGTAACCCACGGCAGCTATTGATTCAGTTTATAGCAGTTGCGGCAACCTGGGTCTTTGCCTTCTTTGGGACTGTGATAATACTTGCCATACTCAAGGCTTTATTGGGACTCCGAGTGTCTGCCGAAAGAGAAGTTCAGGGATTGGATATTGGTGAGCACGGAGAAGTTGCATACTCGGGATTTAAAGAGTGACGAATGAAATTTAGAGAAATACGAACGTGGCTAATTAAGCAAAATGATGTGGAAGCAGTGAAGCTCAATCTCGACCTTGACCAAGACAAAGTATTTGTAAAATCCTAACAGATGAGAGAAGTTGAGACATCTAAGGTTCGAAGATATGTGGAGACTGACCAGTTTGGGTTTGAACGCAAATGGCCAAATAGGAGAAGTGAATTATTAAAAGAAAGGAATATAGGAGAATTTGAGCTTTAAAAAGTCCTACGCTTAATACTCTCGCTGGCCCAGTTCCTCCCGACGTCAGAGTGGATATGAAGTTCTCTTAGCTTAATTCTGAAAGGAATCTAGGAAAGTTTACAGAGAAAGTACCAGGGATAAACGAGTATATCTCTCAGGAAAAGCAACCATAGTTTTGGTATTATTAACCTTTGAATTTACCCATTATTATTTTTGGGGGAGTTGGTATTCTCCCCTTTATACCAATATTTGCGGTTTGATAAATAGATTATTAATTTTACGTTTCTCCAAAGAGGCATTTTTTTAAGTTATCTAAATACTTTTCTTACTTTTCTCTCCTAATAATCTATCTTTTAAAACTTGACATTACAGTTTGAAATCTTTAATTTTTTCATAATAAAAAATAAATAGCAACTATAATTTAAAGGAGTTTGTCAATTTTATAGGGTTCACAATATATGAGGCTTTAAGAAATGATAGTTCATTGTGAAAATTGTAGTGAAAAATATGAACTGGATGATTCAACACTCAATCCACCCGGTATTAGGATTGGGTGCTCAAATTGTGGAAAAGTGTTCCATGTAGAAATAGGTAAACCGAAGAAGGATCAAGATTTAACCAGTCCCTATAATACTGAAAATGACGTTTCTCATATGGGCACAGGAGACAGAGCTATTGACTGGGGAAATTTTATCGATAAATCAAGAGAAAATGATAGTACCGCTCTTGATACCACCAATGAAATAAATAGAGAGAATGAAGATAATAAACTAAACTCGATTGAATCCATTGAAATTGAAAAACCTTCTGAAACAAAACTTGACTCGGAATTAATTCTTCACAATGAGATTAAAGATCATAAAAAAAGAGAAGAATTAATCAGTGATAACAGTATGTTACCTGATAGTGACTTAACAAATATAGATTCTCAACATATTGAGAGGAGTGATACAAATGAAAGTTACGACTGGAAAGAATTAAGCTTAGATGATCAACTTGAAAATGCTCAACATGAATATCCAAAGTTATTTGATGAGAGTGTTGATAAAGCAATTACCACTGCTTCGGAAGAAATACAATCGGGTTTAGAAATTGAATCTAAACCGACTTTCAAAGGATCTGAGACATCAGGTATAAATGTAGACCAGAATGAGCTTGTAATGGCTAAACGTGAAAAACCCATAGTGGGTCCACAATATGCGAGGAAAAAAGGAATTAGCAGAAAGAAATCAGGTTTTAGCTTGTCTAAATGGATTCTCAATTTTATCATCGCACTTTTGTTTTTAGTGATAGTTGCTGGGGCGGTAACAGCAATTATAATAAGCCTAGACTTGGGTCCAAAGTCTAATATAGCATCCTTTGGCGATTATATAAAGTCCAAAGTTCCTTTCAATTTTCCTCTGTTCTCATCTAATGAAGTCGTTGTTACTGATAGTGTTGGTAGGTGGATAAGTACTAGAAATGGTCCTGTATATGTGATCTCTGGTCATATTACTAACAAGTCTAAAAATGTAATTAATTTCGTGAAATTAAACAGTGATTTTTTGAGCGCTGGAGAAATTGTTTATGAACAAACAGTTTACGCTGGAAACACTATAACAGAAAATGAACTTAAGACCCTTCCAATTGATGATGCTATTTTAAAGCTTAAGAGAAAGAGTGGTGATATAGATTTTGAAAACCCTAGAAAGTTGGCTGGCCTTAACTACGCAATTGAGCCCGGTGAAACGGTACCATTTTTTACTATTTTCCCCTCTAGAAACAGAGTCTTAGGATTAAAATATGACATCAGCGTCGTAGGTTATGAGGGGGTTGATTTAAACTGATAACCCTCATTTGATTGTGTTTGTGTTTCAATTAGTTATGAGTTTAAGTCTATTGCTATTTTTATTAGGATAAGTAAAATAATTAAAACAATTTGCGGTATAAAGGAACATGTAAGAGGTAAGTTTAAAACCCAAACTCCAAGATATTGAGATTATAATTTCCAAATTATATTAGTTTTAATTTGTTAAGATTAATCAATATTTAAAAATGATTTAACCCAAAGATGAAATCGACTAAGCTAAAGATAAGTGTAAGTCAGGATGGTTTGCTTCCACAGGAAACAGCAGAGGTTGCCACTTTGTCGTTTCCTGTTTTACCCAAAAAGCTTCTTCGAGCGCTAGGGTTTGAACGTGTGGATTCGACTACCTTCGTTGGAGTTTTACCTGTTTTCGTGAATCTTGGAGCAAAAGAGCAGGAAATAGAAATTGAGCTTGGTGTAACTATTCCAGAGATGAGAAAAAGAGTAATAGAGATAGTCAAAACTCCAGCCAAACAAGCTTCTTTGGCCAAAGTTGTAAAGCTTCCAAAGAAATCTACTAAGCGGGGGAGAAAGAAGTCGGAAACAAAAACTGCTAAGTCTCAAAAGTCAAAAAAAAGGTAAAAAAACATGTCAAAGGAGAAATTTGAGGAAACTTTAACCTTTGATGATGTTCTTTTGGTTCCCTCGTATTCTGAAGTTCTTCCAACCGAAGTAGATGTATCAACCGACCTCACAGCTAGGATCAGGCTTAATATTCCGGTTATAAGTGCCGCAATGGATACTGTAACTGAGTCTAGGACAGCTATAGCAATGGCCGAAGAAGGCGGAATCGGGATTATCCATAGAAATCTGGATATTCCTTCCCAGTCAGCAGAAGTCGAGAAGGTCAAAAAATATGAAAGTGGACTGATCGTAAATCCTCTAACAGTGCACCCTAGTCATACGGTTCAGGAAGCCCTGGATATAATGTTGAAGCAGAACATTACTGGACTGCCAGTTACCGGTAAGGATGATAAGCTCTTGGGAATCATCACCTACAGGGATCTCAGATTTGAGAAAAACCTTCACTTTAGAGTTGATAAATTGATGACACCAAAGAAAAAGCTCATTACTGCTAGAGAAGGAACTACATTGGAAGATGCGAAAGAGCTACTGCATAAATACAAAATCGAGAAGTTGCCGGTTGTAGATGATAAATTTAGGCTTCGTGGACTAATCACAATGAAGGATATTGAAAAGATAGAAACTCATCCAACGGCATGTAAAGATGAAATGGGAAGATTAAGATGCGGTGCTGCTATTGGCATAAATCCCGACAGAGAATCAAGGATTGATGCACTATTAAGTGTAGGATGCGATGTAATAGTGATTGATACTGCTCACGCCCATACAAAAAGGGTTATAGATGTAATAATATCGACTAAAGGAAATTTTTCTAATATTGATCTGATAGCCGGAAATATCGGGACAGCAGAGGGGGCAGAGGCTTTGATCAAGGCAGGCGCTGATGCAGTTAAAGTTGGTGTAGGACCTGGATCAATATGTACTACTAGAGTTATCGCTGGGATTGGAATTCCTCAAATTACTGCCATACAGGATGTTGCAAAAATAGCAAAGAAATACGATATACCCTTAATAGCAGATGGAGGTATAAAATATTCTGGTGACATTGCTAAGGCTGTAGCTGCAGGTGCCAGATCTGTGATGTTAGGAAATCTTTTTGCTGGAACAGATGAAGCTCCCGGTGAAGTGGTTCTATTTCAAGGCAGAACCTATAAGGTATATCGCGGGATGGGATCACTTGAAGCCATGCGAACGGGGAGTCGAGATCGATACGGTCTATATGAAATGATTGATACGAAATTGGTTCCAGAAGGAATTGAGGGGAGAATTCCGTATAGGGGATCACTCGGTGGCATGATTAATCAACTAGTTGGTGGTTTAAAAGCCGGCATGGGATATACGGGCTGTCGCAGTATAGATGAGCTGATAAAGAATGCAAATTTCATAAGAGTTACTAATGCAGGACTCCGTGAGAGCCATGTTCACGACGTAATAATCACTAAGGAAGCTCCAAATTATAGAATCGAATAGAGCTTAAGAATTAAAAAAAAAGTTAGTTCTCTCTTCGAACTGAGCATTACACCCAGGGATTTTCTTAATATCTGTAATGAAAGAAACTGTATTAGTCCTAGATTATGGATCGCAGTATACACAGCTTATAGCTAGAAGAATACGGGAGTTAAACGTTTATTCTGAGATCAGACCCTACAGTGTATCAATCGAGGAAATTAAGGATATCAGGCCTAAAGCAATAATCCTTTCTGGCGGCCCATCGAGTGTATGGGATGAATGTTCGCCTTCTTTAGATGTTCAAATCCTAGAGTCAGGTATACCTATCCTAGGGATATGTTATGGAATGCAGCTTTTGGTACACGTTCTAGGTGGAAGGGTTGAACGATCCAATAGTCGTGAATTCGGCCCTGCAGAGATCGAGATAACCAACGATTCTAATATATTTTTTAAAATTCCAAACAAAATAAGTGTTTGGATGTCTCACGGCGACCGTGTGCTTGAGCTTCCCAACGGGTATTCCTCTATAGCTTCTAGCAAAAACTCTCCAGTAGCATCAATGATGGATAGGGGAGCAAAGACCTTCGGTATTCAATTTCACGCGGAAGTTGTTCATACAAAGCATGGGAAAGAGATTTTATCAAATTTTATATTCAAGATTGCGAAATGTAGTGGCACCTGGACTCCGAAATCATTTGCGGAAAACGCTATTGGTGATATTAGAGAAACCGTAGGGAATTCGCATGTTTTGTGCGCAATATCAGGGGGGATCGATTCTACCGTCACCGCTTTAATCATCCAAAGAGCCATAAGGGACAGGCTACATTGTATATTTGTAGATACTGGTCTTCTCAGGCTAAACGAAGCAAAAGAGGTAGTAGACGCATACAAAGATATGGGTTTAAGCATGACTAGTGTAGATGCAAAAGAGAGATTTTTGAAAAGACTAAAGGGTGTAAAAGATCCTGAAGAAAAAAGAAAAATAATTGGTGAGGAATTTATTAGGGTATTTGAAGAAGTAGCATCCGGGATAGCTGAAGCTGAGTATCTTGCTCAAGGGACTCTGTATCCAGATGTGATAGAAAGTATTAGTGTAAAAGGACCATCTTCGAAGATTAAATCGCATCATAATGTAGGAGGACTACCCGACAGAATGAATCTTAAGCTGGTCGAGCCATTACGAGAGTTGTTTAAAGATGAAGTAAGGGATGTTGGTCGGGGACTGGGGCTTACTCCTGAGATTCTAGGTCGGCATCCATTTCCGGGGCCAGGACTGGCTATAAGAATAATTGGCGAGGTGGAGGAACAAAAACTTGTTAATCTAAGACAAGCTGACGCCATCTTTGTAGAAGAAATTAAGAAAGCGGGAATATACGATGACATTTGGCAGGCATTCTGTGTTCTTCTTCCAGTTCAGACAGTCGGTGTCATGGGAGATGAGAGGACCTATGAAAATGTCGTAGCATTAAGGGCAGTTACAAGTGTAGATGGAATGACCGCAAATTGGGCGCGAATCCCAAGTGATATTCTCGAAAAAGTATCGGTACGAATTATTAATGAGGTAAAAGGAATAAACCGGGTCGTGTATGATATTTCTACTAAGCCACCGGGTACTATTGAATGGGAATAATATTGAAATTCTATTATTTAGGTTTTTTAAAAATTCCAAAATCACCGAAAATAGATATAAGTTCCCAACCTTTTTCTCCATGCTGATTGAGGTTCTGTTCAAGGCCTTTTCCTATTTTTTCTCTCCGCGTAGCGGCCGCATGCTTCGAAACAGCTATATCGTGATCATCTTGATTAGGAAACAGCTCGTCAATCGAGATTATTTTATATTGCCAATTCACTCGCTAATTTCCTCAATATTCTCCTCAGAACTGTCATTTTCCTCAGTTTCTTCATCCTCAATTATTAATGGGCATCCTTTATCAGTTACATCCGGGAGCTTTTTTAAATAATCTTCAAGGTCATCTTTGGTTAATGATCCTTCGCGAATATATCTATCTACCACTCTTATGTCAAAGGAAAGATCTGGTTTGTTTTTCATTTCTTACCTCCATGAGTTAAATGATACCCAGACAAGTATTGACTAGCTATTATTTATAAAGATTTTCATTTAAGTTGCTTTCCTTGCTATTATGAGAGATGAATTTATGGACTCGGGTAGTTTTTTCCACTCAATTGTTTTAAAACCTGCATCCTGGAGCCATCTGCTTACTTCTTTAAAAGAATAATCTCTTCCCTTTGTCAAAAGTAGCATTGTAATGGAGAAAATCGCTGCAAAAGCAGGGCTAGTTAGATTATCATCGAGTATATGGTCTTTTATTATTAGCTTTCCTCCTTTGTTTAAGGCCCCGAAAATATTTTTCATCAATACCATATTGGTCTCTTCATCTTCACTGTGAATGATGTTTGATAGAAAGGCAATGTCAAATCCCTCCGGAATCTTATCAGTACTATAATCTCCCTCAAGTAAATCTATTTTCCCAGACATACCTTCTTCTTCAATAATTCTTTTGGTTACCTTTAGAGTCGCGGGAAGATCGAATATTGTGATTTTTAGGTGAGGATACTTATTTAAAAATTCAATTGGATAAGTTCCTGGTCCGGAACCAATATCAATCATTGAGGTTGCCCAATTTAAATTCAATATTTCACTAATAAGCCTCGCATCGCCTCTTCCTCTTACAAGTGAGTGCATTGCCCCAATAAATAACTCGGTTTGCTCCATATTTGCCTGAAACATGTCATTGATTCTACGAGGCTTTCCTGATTTTATAGATTCTTCAAGGCCCTCCCATATATTCCAGAGAAGGTGTTCGAAGATAATCATACCCCCAAAGTATTCTGAGGATTCTTTTAAAAGGTATTTCTTTGCGATTTCGGTGTTAAAAAATTTACCCTCTTTCTTAATTAAAAAACCGAGTGCTACTAACGCGTTAAGAAATAGACCCGTTGCTCTGTGGTTCGTCTTAATGGTTTCGGTTATATCCTGTGAAGTACTGCCATTTGAATGAATCTTATCAAAAATTCCAACTCTTACGGCGACCTGAAGAATTCTTGAAAGGCCGTACCCACCGCTTATTCTATTAAGCTCTTGGAAATTCATCGTATATTCTGAATTGCCTTAATTTTTTTGAAGGTTTTGTGATTTTGATAAGTTATTCTCAAACCACTTCCATGTTTGCGCTATTCCATCTTCTAAAGATATATTAGGTGTCCAATCTAGTACATCTTTTGCTTTTTGAATATTGAGTGCTATCCTACGAACCTCGCCATCTCTTGGAAGGGAATTTTCTACTTTTATAGGTTTCTCGGAAGATTGGTGCAACAATATTGCGAGATCATTTACCGATGTTTCCTTTTCAGTTCCTATATTATATATACCATCTGGAGCACTTAAGCTTAGCAAATTTGCCCTAGCAACATCACCTACGAAGACATAATCCCTTGTCTGTGTCCCGTCCCCAAATATTACACATGCATCGCCAGAAATTATTCGGTTGCAAAAGATAGCAATGACACCCGCTTCACCGTGTGGGTCCTGCCTTGGTCCGTAAACATTCGAATATCTAAGAGCAACAAAAGATAGTCCATAAACTGCTTTGTAATAACTAAGGTAACTTTCTACCGCATATTTCGAAACTCCATATGGTGAAATTGGTTGAGGAATTGCGTTTTCGTCTGTCGGTATTATTTCTGGTTCACCATATATGGCACCACCGGTTGAAGCAAATATAAACTTTTCAATATTATACTTTTTTGATAGTTCTAGTAGGTTCAAGGTACCAATAATATTAATCTTAGCATCCAATGTCGGATCCTCCACGGATTTTCTAACGTTTATTTGTGCGGCATGGTGATTTATAACTTCCGGTTTAAAATCATTAAATATTCTATCGAGTGATTCATGGTTTTTTATATCTTCCCTAATAAATTCAGCATCTTTAGGAATATTTTCCTCCTTTCCAGAGGAAATGTCATCTAAAATGAGAACATGATGACCATCTCTTATGAGTAATTCAGCAACCCAGGAGCCAATAAACCCGGCCCCACCTGTTACAAGTATTTTCATTTGATGTTTGATTCTAACTTGTTGAAATTACGATATTAATTTGTATCGATATATTGACTTAATTGATTGTATAAACAACAACGAGATTCCTTAACCTTACTAATTCAGGGAATAGATTTAATGCTGAAAAAGTATTTGTTTTTATTGTATTAAAATTGTTGTGCTGTCTATAAATTTAACGTTAATTCTTATTTGGCCGCACCCATTATTTGTGACTTGCATGACTTACATTCACAGCCGGCCATCCATCCGAATATTCTTGATTCCTTTTTGCAATTTGGACAACTTATGCTAATCAAGTGGCTTTCGTTTGCTTTCGACTCAGAATTTATTCTCCATTCTCTTATTGGTGCTTCCGGGCAATCCCAGCATATTCTCTTGATTTTCATCAAAATTCCTCCTTACCTTATTAGCTTTTTAGTATATTAATACTATAAATCATTTTATTGTCAATCAAGAGAAACATATCATTCATGTTGATAATAAAGGAATAAGAATCATTTGATTCATATTAAGTCTATTGGCTTGTTGAGGCTAATTTGCATAAATCGAGGATTTTTTATCAGATCTATATTGTGACAATTTTTGTCACAATGTCAGGGACAAATTGCCGAAAATTGCTCATAAATAATTACATAAACTTTTATTAATCAATAATTACAATAAGTTACCTTATTGATCCCTCTTTGGCACAATCATTGCCTTTTATCTTTAAAGGGGTACTTATGAATGAGTAAGGATTTCAATCTTGAGAATGCCTCTATATACAGTTATGAAGCCTTTCCTGAAGAAATTGGTCTAATTAACCAAGGTGTAAGTTCCGATGAGAATTCTAATCATAACAAGCACTTGGAAAATGGTAAAACCAATGGCAAAAAAACGCTAAATGGTGAGGATTATAGAATTCTTCAGAATTATTTTAGGGAAGTGGGAACAGAACCACTCTTGACAGCAATTGATGAAGTTCAAATTTCGTTAAAAATTAGGAAATATGAAAAAAACGCAAAGGATATCCAAAATTTATTGAAGGGATTAGCTACTGAATCAACAAACGGTAATAAGAAACAAACTTTAGTTCCCAAAAATAGTTCCTCAAAAAAACGAACAAAAATTCCAAACAAAAATGGAAATACTGATGATTTCGATTACAACTCCGAAAGAATCAAAAGGCTAAGCTCCTTATTGAAAGCTTATTCAAATAAGAAAAGATTGTTTAGCGATAGATTCGTAAAGGCTAATCTTAGGTTAGTAGTCAGTATGGCTAGAAAGTTTACAGGCAGGGGACTTCCACTGACGGACTTGATTCAAGAGGGGAATCTTGGACTAATAAAGGCCGTTGACAAGTTTGACCCAACTAAGGGTTACAGATTTTCAACATACGCTTCTTGGTGGATAATTCAAGGTATATCGCGTGCCCTTTTTGACCAGATTAGGTTAGTCAGAGTACCAGTTCGAGTGCTGGAACAGGCTAATAAAATTAAGAAGACCGTTGTTATGCTTAAAAACGAGGGGGTAGAAAATCCTAAACATGAAGAAATTGCGAATGAGGCTGGACTCAGTATAAAAAAATTAAAAAAAGTAATTAATGCGACTGAAACGAGTGTTGTTTACCTCGATTCTAATGGTTTAAACATAGACAACGAAAAGAGTTCACTAATCGATTACTTGACAGATAATAGACCTTCCTCGGATTTGATAATTGCAAATTTGACTTTGAACAAAAAGATAGAAGAAGCTCTCTCGAATCTTGGAACAAGAGAACAAGAAATATTGAGGATGAGGTTTGGTATAGGCTTTCATGATAGATTTACTCTTGATGAAATTGGTACTCACTATAGCCTAACCAGAGAAAGGATCAGGCAAATTGAAAGAAAAGCTATAAAAAAGATTAAAGAGTTAAAAGTAGGTGAACAGCTTAAAGACTTTATGTAACGGAAAACAACGCTATTTGAATTCTTACCTTTGGTTTTTAGTCCAATAATAAGCAAACCTTGATTAAATTTCCTCCGTTAATTTTTACTTGATATTTCACTGCAGCTTGTTGAGAGCTTCATTTATATGCTAATCCATATTTGGGCTGTTATTTTACAACTTATGTATCTTTATCATCAATAAATTCAGAAAATTCGATATTTTAAAAGATACGAAAAAGGGTTTTATCAGAAATGATTCAATTCCTCGTGGACTTTTAAGAATCTTGTTTTATTTCTATTCATTTGATAGTATCTATTTACAAAACGTGTCTAAACTAAGCTTGTATTCAAAGTTGGGGTTATTTGTGGAGCCGAAGTTTTTTGACGCTAAAGTCTGTTCTGAACTAATATTCGAAGCTAAATAAGCAAGTAATCATAACGCATCCTTCAAACCTGACTCACTTGAAGGGAGGTGGTTTTGAAATGTATGCATCAAGTGATGATCCACGGAGAAGGGCTTTGCAAGTCGAGGCTTTCGATACAGAAAAAGGACGCGTATTACCCATCTGTTTTTATTCATTATTGTCCAGCTTTTCAATATAAGGTTGGTTATGCCGTATCTAGTTGAGACCTTTTCAAATTATATTGTTCCGCCTTGGTTTTGAATCGATTTATCTTGTGTGTCCTGGATGATTTTGATCTGAGAAAAGTATGTTTTAGTATTAAAATTAGAAATGGGGGTTCTTTATATGTCTGATTTTAAAAGTGCAGCGAGAATTGCGGTAAGAGATTGCATGGGTATAGAACCGGGCGAGGAGGTGCTTATTTTAACAGATGAGCCGCTTAGAACAATAGGTTACGTTCTTTGGAAAGCATCGAAAGAGTTAGATGCTGAAGCCATGCTAGTTGAGATGACTCCTAGACGATCCCACCGTGAAGAGCCCCCTCGGGCTATATCCGAGTTAATGAAGCTAGTAGATGTAATACTCATTCCCACTTCAAAGTCACTCAGTCACACGGATTCGAGGCGAAGGGCTAGTAAAAAAGGTGTAAGAATCGCTACACTACCAGCGATCACAGAGGAAATAATGGTTAGAACTCTTAATGCAGACTATAAAAAAATATCTATAAGAAGTAAGCAGATTGCCGAGATTTTTACTAATGGTTCTATGGTTAGAATAAAAACTGATAAAGGAACGGATGTTACATTACCTATTGAGGGAAGGGCGGGTCATGCCGATACTGGAATTAATCATAATCCTGGCGATTTTAGCAATCTTCCTGCTGGAGAAGGATATATAGCTCCTTTAGAGCGAAAATCGGATGGTGTAATAATCATCGATGGCTCAATGGCAGGAATTGGGAAGCTCGATAACGAGGAGATAAGGATTTTAATAAAAGATGGATTTGCAACAGAAATAAAAGGAGGTAGGGCAGCAATTAAACTTAAGTCGATTATGAATCCTTTCGGAAAGTTGGCATTTAACGTGGCTGAGCTTGGAATAGGCACAAATGAGAAGGCAATTGTTGCGGGTAATGTACTTGAGGATGAAAAAGCTATAGGTACTGTACACATAGCATTTGGAGATAACAAAAGCATGGGTGGTTCAATAAGGGTCGCAAGCCACTTGGACGGAGTAGTTATGAGACCTACTGTTTATGTTGATGGCCAAATGATAATGGAGGAGGGGAATTTTGTAAACTTCTGAAATTTTCTCTTACTGGCACCATCAGGAAGCAAAGAGATGACTGAATAATAATGTCTTTGGTATAGGACTTAAGTATAATACGATTACTGTCATTTCTGTAGATGTTAGATATTTCGGGGGCAGTCTTTTAGATTTAAATGGGCATTCAAAAAATTGCCAAAATCAATTCCTGAAGCGTTAAAAAAAGATTTAGGGTTGGGGTGGAATTAAAGATTTTTAGCTGTAGGAATTGATTTAATAAATCCTAATTTTTTGACAGCCCTTGTCCTTGTATATTAAGAAGACTAACAAAATCAATATAGAATAAACATTAGA
>JALLOG010000379.1 GCA_027717645.1 Desulfobacterota bacterium AH_259_B03_O07 | reverse complement strand
GTCAGAGAGGAAAGATTTGTGTTGCGCCAGATGGTATGTTGGATTACAATATGACATGGGTTGAATCTCCTCGTTTTTTTAGAACATCGATACTACGCAGTAAAATATTATCAGATTATAAAAAGTTTTTAATGTAATTTCAAAAATTAAACGGAATTAGATATGGACATTGCTATACTTATTTATGATGGTTTTACTGCTTTAGATGCTGTAGGACCATATGAAGTTTTGAGCTGTCTTCCTAAAGCTAAGGTGCATTTTGTCGCAAAAGAAGCTGGTTTGAAACGCACTCATACAAAAGCTCTTTCTCTCTCTGCGGATTACAAACTTGCCGATCTCCCAAATCCTGATATTGTCGTGATCCCTGGTGGAACTAAGGGTACTATGGTTGCAACTAAGGATGAAACTATTTTGGATTGGATTAAGAAGGCACATATGTCTTCTAAATGGACCACATCGGTCTGTACTGGGTCACTAATTCTTGGTGCTACTGGGATCTTACAGGGGTTGAAAGCCACAACGCATTGGTATGCCAAGGATTATCTTTCGCAATTTGGAGCAGAGTACACAAATGATCGTGTTGTCCAGCAGGGAAAGATTATAACAGCAGCCGGTGTTTCAGCAGGAATTGATATGGCTCTATATCTTGCTGGAGAGATTGCCGGAAAGGAGATGGCGCAGGTGATTCAACTCCTAATAGAATACGATCCAACGCCTCCCTTCGATTCAGGATCGCTTGTAAAGGCCGATAAGTCAATTATCGAACTAGCTCAGGACGCTGCAAAGAGCGAATTTGAGTGATTAATAAAACAACATCCGTAAAAAATAATGATTAGCATATGCCCCCTCTTTCCTTGAATTTATGGGTATGGTTAAAGTAAAAAATGGTTTCTTTCCCAGGAAATCAGTGGTTAGAGGGAAAACTTTTGTTGACAGGAGCTTATTATTTTTATATTGGGGGAACAGAAGAGGTTAATGCATAAAATGGG
>JALLOG010000378.1 GCA_027717645.1 Desulfobacterota bacterium AH_259_B03_O07 | reverse complement strand
TATTCATAATTTTATTTTATCTAAACAGTGATCTCTAAGCCTTCTTGAATTTTTTAATTCAATGATTATTGTTTTGAATATAAAAAGACTTTGAATCATGTCAAAACAAGAAGCGTCAACTGAAAAACACGAGTTCCAGGCTGAAGTTAGACAGGTTCTCGATATTGTTGTTAATTCACTTTATAAGAATAAAGAGATTTTTATTCGGGAGCTAGTTTCAAACGCATCTGATGCTTTAGAGAAACTTAGATATATTCAACTTACTGAAAAGCATATATTTGATGACAACTTGTCCCTTGAGATCAGTATCTCCACAGATGATGTCGCCAACACCATAACTATAAAGGATTTTGGAGTTGGAATGACAAGACAGGAGCTTATTGAGAACCTTGGAACTATTGCACACTCGGGCTCAAAGCCTTTTTTAGAAGCGGTAAAGAAAGGGGCGGATGTTGGAGACAATTTGATTGGCAAGTTTGGGGTAGGTTTTTACAGTGCATTTATGGTAGCTAAGTCGGTTAAGGTTTACACCCATCATTGGAAAAAGGATGGAGAACACCTCTTATGGTCAAGTGATGGTTCTGGGGCCTACGAGATTGAAGAGGTCAGTGGTCAGAGGCGTGGATGCAAAATTGAAATCAAATTAAATGATGATGCAAAAGAATTCTCTAATTCCGTAACAGTAAAGCAAATCCTCTCACATTATTCAAACTTTGTCCAATTCCCAATAAGTCTGAATGGTGAACATATTAATACCGTCCAGGCTATCTGGATGCGAAATAAGAAGGAAATAAAGGATGAGGAATATACAGAATTTTATAAATTTCAAGCCAATGCTTTTGACGATCCTTTTTATAAACTTCATTTCAGTTCTGATGCACCTCTGACAATCAATTCCCTTCTTTTTGTTCCAATAGAGAATCAGGAGCGTTGGGGTTTCATCCGATTAGAGCCAGGTGTTAGTCTTTATTGTCGTAAAATTTTAATCGACCC
>JALLOG010000377.1 GCA_027717645.1 Desulfobacterota bacterium AH_259_B03_O07 | reverse complement strand
GTATTATTGTTTCTGTTCAATTCTCATATGTTGAATTTGAAATAGGGTCACCAATTGATTGTTAATTGATATCCTTTAGTGAAACTTCAAAAACCTCTGTTTCATCATAATCTAAGTTCATTTCCCGTCTCCATTTTCTTTCTAGTTTCAAAGCCAACTTTTCATTTCTAAAACATTTAACAACGGCAGGAAATCCACGTTCAACTTTTACTGCTATCCAAAGACTCTCATTTATATTATTATTGGACATACTTTATTTACCTCCTTAACAGACATTATGATACCACGTATATACATTACGATATTCTAAAAAATTACATATTTTACTCAGCCCACTTGTTTGAAAAGTGGGGCGATTCAGCTGACGGACGAATAGAGATCGCCTAGCATCGTTTGATATGATACTAAATTTTACCGTCGCATCGGGTGAAAGAAGATGAACATCGTTAAATCTGAGTAAACCAGAATAAATCGGTGTTGAATGTTCTACCTCAAAAAAAGCTTTAGCAGTACCTTTACCATGCTCAAGCCATATGACATCAATTTCCTCAACTATATTTTTGATTTCCCTTAATGAATAAGGCAATTGACTTTCACAACTAAACTTATTAGTAAGCGACCAGTCCAAATTGCTTCGATCACTTGGGGGAAGCCAAACACTATAACCTTTTTTGGATCCGATTGCTCCTATTAACGTTTGCACTTGTGAGTGTGATAAAGTAGGGATTGTTTTCGTTGATGTGTCAATTAAGTTATCAATGACACTCCATCCAATATAACTTTCTACATTAAAACGGCCAGCATTTGCAATATAAAGCTCCTTTGCTTCAATATTATCATAAAGTACTACTTTGTATTGACCATCGTTGGCAGGTTTTATTGAATTAAATACTTCCTCAAATTCTACATAAGGAATCAACAAAGGCTCTTCCTGATTATCCCAAAGAAAACACAAAATTGATTGGTGTCCTTCTAAGGTTTGGAGGTCCACATAGCG
>JALLOG010000376.1 GCA_027717645.1 Desulfobacterota bacterium AH_259_B03_O07 | reverse complement strand
TGGGAAAAAAGGAAGAGATAGATATTCTGGGAATAGATATATCGAAGAATAAGTTTAATGTTGCATCATTAAGAGAAGGAAAGTATAAGCATAAGAAGTTTTCTAATGATCTGGAAGGGTTTAAGAAATTAAGCAAATGGTTGGAGAATCATAGGGTTAAGGATCTTCATGCATGTATGGAATCAACAGGTATTTATGGGGAGGCACTGGCGGAGTATTTATATGACAGTGGGCATAGAGTAAGTGTAGTAAATCCTGCCAGGATTAAGGGATTTGCACAGAGTGAGTTAATCAGGACAAAGACAGATAAGGTAGACGCTTCATTGATAGCACGGTTTTGTCAGGCTATGAAGCCAGGTTTATGGATTCCAGAACCTAAGGAAATCAGAGAGTTACGCTTGCGTGTAAGGAGATTAGAAGCTCTGGATAAGATGAGGCAGCAAGAAGTTAACCGCTTAGACGTTAGCGATGATGTGGTTAGAAGAGAGATACAGGATCATATTAATTATCTGAGTGAACAAATTGATTCATTAAAGGAGAGGATAAAGGATTCTATAAATAGAAATCCACAGTTAAGGGATAAGCAGAAGTTGCTTGATAGTATTCCAGGTGTGGGGGAAGCAACAATAAATCTAGTGTTATCCCATTTTGGATATATAGAGAAATTTCCGAGCGCAAATAATTTGACTTCATTTTTAGGGATAGCCCCAAGAGAATATCAATCAGGCAGTAGTGTGAGGGGCAGGAGGAGGATGTCAAAGGTAGGGCGCAGTTCATTGAGGAAGGCATTTTTTATGCCAGCATTAGCTGCTCTGCGTTGGAACCCAATTATAAAGCAAATGAAAGAACGAATGGAAAAAGCCGGAAAGCCTAAGATGTTGATAGTAGGAGCTGCAATGAGAAAGCTAATTCATTTGATATATGGGGTGCTTAAAAACAGGAAACCATTTGATCCAGATTATTGTGTAAAAACATCTTGACTTTTAAGACGGTATCTGA
>JALLOG010000375.1 GCA_027717645.1 Desulfobacterota bacterium AH_259_B03_O07 | reverse complement strand
GAAAACAACTTTAGAAAACTTAAGCAATTTGGAAAGAACAATCCTGATACATGGCCTAGTTGGTAATCTAAGAATAAGAATGAAAGGTCATTAGCTATTTGGTGTTATTTTAATAGGACTTGGTATCGGGGGACGAGGAGGGGTCTTGGTAAGTATCCTAAAGAGAGAAGGCAAAATTTAGACTCAATTGGATTTATGTGGAACCCGGGTAATTGGGATAAGAGATGGCTAGAAAGATACAAAGAGCTAAAGAACTATAGAAAAGAAAATCCCCATAGATGGCCTCCTATCAAAATGAAAAAATTATATAATTGGATGCGTGGTCAAAGAGAGATTTATCGTACGGGAATATTATCAGAAGAAAGGAGAGATTTGCTTAATAAGATTGGGTTTGATTGGGCTCCTTACCGAATCAAAAGCTCATCAGATTAATAGGTTCGTGTAGGTAGAAATAGTTTTAATACATTTTAATTTTTTAACCCAGTGAATGTCTTATTTCTGCCGCTAGCCTTGAAATTATTCCATAACCCAAATAGCATCGAGCAATAAATCAATACCCTATCCCATGTAGGTGAGTCTAACCTTGAAATCCTAATGTTAATTTAGTTTCCCAAATCAAGCGGCGAAGAAAAAAATAATGTAAAATGATCCCTTTTATGAAAAATCTGCCCACTCATTCAAAATTGGGGATATAATTAATTAACTTTAAATTTTTTTGTAAATAGCAAGTTACGAGTCCTAGGTTCTGGTTACTTTGGGGAAAGTGACCTCATATGGTGGGGAGGATAGATTATATGATCGGAACCTAGGACTCTTATAGTTAGTATAAACCCATTTTATGCATAAACATTTTCTTTCAAGCATAGCATTAACTATGTCATCTTACACGCCTACATCATTCCAACAATACCCAACTTTAGCTCATTTCAGTTTGAATGTCAAGCCCCGGTATTCTGCGACGTAAAATGTAACCGAAGTGGTATTGGTTGTGCAATTTAAAAAG
>JALLOG010000374.1 GCA_027717645.1 Desulfobacterota bacterium AH_259_B03_O07 | reverse complement strand
CCATAAAGATTTGCAACCGATTCACCAAGCGATTTAATATAATCTACGAGCTCGGGATGCCCATAAAATCTATCCCGACTAAGTCTAATTACTTGATACCCAATAGCATCCCTAGGCAATACAGCAGGATTCTTAATACAGCCAGATGTGTAGTAACCTATAGCCTCTGAATTTTCAGATTCAGAACCTTTTAATTGATCTGAGTTGGTAAACACTAACACCATTAAAAAAGTTAAAAAAAATCTGTATCTTTTCATTAAGGGTAGTTTTTAATTAAGTTCTGAATTTGGTGCCTCAGTGATTTTCTACAACTATTTTTATATATTCCTCTCCTAAGGGAACTTTGATTTTTACACCATCATTAAATGTTATTTGAAACTCTGCTCTATATGTTCCTGATGTATCTGTATCTCCAGGATTCCAATCATATTTCCCAATACCGGTTAAGGGGTTTACGACTATCTCGCCCTCCCCCTGAAATTTTTTCTTATCAGTACTGTCTTTCGGTCCTTCCATGAAAAACTTTATCTGAGTTCCGGTTAGATCAACTGGCAAAAAATTATCCATATTAAAAAGCCTAAACTGAATGGATGGCTCGGTACTTCCCTTTTTAATCCTTATTTCTTTTTCCACTTCCACTCTTAATTTCATGATCAGAATCCTAAAAGAAATTGGAAGTTATATTTAAATATTACCTTACCCTACGCAGAAGAGGTATCGAGACCTTATATTTACGTATGTAAATTGGGTTACAGTAACGTGTGGGGTCACCCATTAGCCAGTCCCTGTCAATAGGGTGAAGAAATTCTTTTGATTGGTATATTCGAATTTTTCTAAATTAAATTCCTATCTAGGGTCCTATACTGGATGGCTTCTGAAATATGATGGGGGTGAATTTGATCTGTATCCTCAATGTCAGCTATGGTGCGTGCTACTTTTAGGATTCTATCATAAGCCCTGGCACTCAGCCCAAACTTGTTTATTGCCATCTCGAGAAGCTTGTGA
>JALLOG010000373.1 GCA_027717645.1 Desulfobacterota bacterium AH_259_B03_O07 | reverse complement strand
TTCCCGAAATAGTATCGGGTTCTACACCTCCAAGGATTGCTTCCACCTGCTTTTCCTTTTGACTCTTGACTAATTCAGGTTTCCCGTCAAACAGCAATGTCTGAAGTGAGGCCTCTGCCTGATCAAGCTGTGACTTAATTTCTCCCCACTTCTCAAAAGCCACTTTATACCCTTCGCACTCCATTAAACTAAATTCTTGCTCCATGATAATCCTCCATTATTTTTTTGAGAAGGTGCCCCATTTGAAAGGGGATATATCAACCAGAAAATCGGGGCACTTTCCCATTTTTTTTATTACTTTTTCATCATAACGTGGGATAATGCTTTTATATTGTTCGTTAAGAATTATTTCCACTAATGTTCATGTATTTAACTCCCTTATTGTAACCTCCCATATTTTAAAATTATGTTTTCTAGTATTGTTGAACATTCCTCCCTGCTTAATTTCTGATCGCGGGTGTAGTCATAACCACCTAATACTGTTCCCTCTTGATGCACTTCATAAAACTTACTTCCATTTTCATCTCTTATTACTATTTGAGTATTTAAGATTTCCATAATTGAATCCTTTGTTAATTGTTTTACTTAATTCAGTCCTCTATTTTTTAGGGCTTGAACCCGATATCTATTCAACTCCGGCGAGTCGTTCCCACTGAATTTGATATTACTACCGAAATTTATCAATTGTTGCGCCTCAAAATCAACAAGCCGACGTTCCCCGGCGTTCATTTTTCGCCACTGATTCATGTAATAATTATCCTGAAGTTTTTCACTTCTAATTGAATTACTATTCCTGTCCATTTTTTCTTCTTCATATTCTTTTATTTCTTCTTTCTTCTTAGTCTGCCATCTATGGGTGGCAGTATTAATCGCCGATTTTGGCACTATTCCTGACTCATTTTGGCAGTATTCCGGGTTTGAATTGGCAGTATTACCGGGTTGAACGCTGCCACCTATGCTGGCAGTATTGCGGCTGTCCGGAATAATGACATCTTGATTGGCAGCATT
>JALLOG010000372.1 GCA_027717645.1 Desulfobacterota bacterium AH_259_B03_O07 | reverse complement strand
TATGAGAAATGTGAGGACAAGACATTCTGATTGGTATAGTAGGAGGTGGGTGGAGAATTTATGACCTCTGTTGAAAGCATCTCATATCACTCCTTGCCATTTATAGTCGAAAATACAGACCACAAGGATTGGAAAGATTTCATAGAACTCTTTCCCCGGTATAAGGAGCATTTGGAACAACAGCTTCTACAATCTGGAGCTTTGCTGTTTCGTGGTTTTGGATTGCAGTCGGCTCCTGATTTCAAGAGCTTTGTGGATGCCTTTTTTGATAGTAGTCAATCGATAGACCCTACAGGCGCGCCCTCTATCCGCCATCAAGTGTCTGAAGGAGTTTATACCTCAACTGAGTATCCCTCGTTTATTCCTATACACTGCCACAATGAGTTGTCGTACTTTAAGCATATGCCTCACTATATTTCCTTTTTTTGCCACACTGCACCAAAACAAGGGGGAGAGACACCAATCGCAGATTGTAGAGGGGCATTGAGGAGTCTCGATCCAGAGCTTCGCAGGCGATTAGAGGAAAAAGGGGTAAGTTATAAGCGCCACCTAATTAACCGCTTACGCAACAAATTCTCTTTTCATGAGAGATTTCGACAGACTTGGCAAATGGCATTTAAGACAGAGGACAGGGACACCGTTGAATCTCAGTGTCGTGCACAAGGGTTAAATATACATTGGGCTCCTAACGGCGATCTTTCGCTGTCAAACACCCTTCCTGCAATGCGTAAGCACCCTGAAACTGGAGAAGATGTTTATTGTAATCAAGCGCATATTTACAAGTTGGTACCAGAGACTATAGGTTGGACTCTAAGTTTGATATCTAGAATGTTTGACATAACAGTTGGTAGGGGGAATAGGTATCTTGACTCGTCCTATGGAGATGGGACCCCTCTGCCAAGGAGTGATATTCGTGCCATTCTACAGGCCTTTAGAGACAATACAGTCATTTTCCCTTGGCAGAAGGGAGACGTCATGGTGCTTGATAATTACCTTGTGGCACATGGTAGAA
>JALLOG010000371.1 GCA_027717645.1 Desulfobacterota bacterium AH_259_B03_O07 | reverse complement strand
ATTTTTTGCAAGCTGTTCGCCACGGCTGACTGCATAACCAATAGCCGGTTGCGTCATTGACAAACGATTGGCCAAATCCGTTGCTGTAAGCCCCAGTAAACGTACAGCCCAGTAACACAACAGACTCCTTGCTTCCACTTGGCTCCTGCGACGTCCCTTAGCGTAGATCTCATCCCGATTAATTTCAAAGGTCTCCATAACTCGCTGTTCAACTTTCTTTAGATCATATCCTCGGCTCTGGAGTTCATAGAAGCGATCTAATTGCTCATTGGCCTCCGCCAAAATTGCCAGAACAAAATCGCTGTCGCCTAAGATTCGCTCATCGCCCTTTCTCCTATCGTGTCCTCCTAAACGTATCTTCTTCAGTGCTGACCATCCACCCAGGCTGCGGATCAATCCTCCGCCGACCAACTCGGGTCTGCGACCTTGCCCAACTCCCTCCATAACATATGCACAATACCTTCTTCGCGCAGAACCTGTTGTCTCGTCAAAATAACAAAGCACATAGGACACATCTTGCCAAGCACGGTTTTGCGAACCCATGAGAACACTGTGTCCACAATACGGGTAGTCATGAAGTTCCTCCAAAGTCTTTAGAATTTTAGCACGTAATGGATTCAGATGAATATATCTTACAAGCTCCTTAAAATATAGGTCTTCCTGACAGATGATGGATTTGTAGCGGTTTTAAAAAAGCTGTCCGTGACGGCGATGTCTGCGATTAAAAGATACAGCATATCCGGTAAGCAATCTTTGCATCAAATGTGAAATGCCGCGTGATCCACTTCGCAATAAAAAATGAGCATGATTGGACATCAGCACCCACGCATAGCAAGACGTCTGGGTTTCCGGCAGCAATACGGAAACCCGCTCCATAAAGTTTTCTCGATCCTGATCGTCTTTAAAAATAATCCCCCGTTCAATCCCACGAATAATGACGTGATGCAATACCCCGGGGGGCATCTAGTCGAGCTAAACGTGGCATACTTTGTAGATAGCATCAGTTCTAAGA
>JALLOG010000370.1 GCA_027717645.1 Desulfobacterota bacterium AH_259_B03_O07 | reverse complement strand
TGTAGTCTTCTCAGGTGTCTACCTCATAAACAGAGAGAAGTTTAAGAAGGGGTGAAAAACTGGCAGCTAATTTCATTGTTTTATTATATGTGGCAGCCGTCTGGGCAGTAGCAATCCTATTCGTAAAGGTAGAGGAAAAAACTATCCCGCCCATAAATATAATGGCGGGACGTGCCTTGTTAGCTTTCATCAGTCTTTTTATAGCGTCGCTCATAATGAGGAAGGACCTTGCAGGACACTTCAGATATGTAGGGACCTTTCTAATCTTTGCCATACTCGGAATTACGTTTCTCTGGATCGGGCTTGCGTTCGGACAAGAATACATAAGTGTCGGTCTCGCCTCTGTACTGGTCACTACACTGCCATTGGTCACTTTTATAATTCTGGTATTAATCTTAAGAGTGGAGCGGTTCAGCGTCTTAGGACTCGTCGGGTTCATTATGGGTATTGCAGGTATAGCTCTCGTTATCGGTATCAATAATATATTGGAACGCGGTTCTACAATAGAAGGAGTTCTTCTGATCGGGGGTGGATTCGTATTTTTAGCTGTTAACGGGATTTTGGCGGGGAAGTGGGCAAAGGGGATCGACCCCGTAATAACTACTACATATTTTCTGGGTCTTGGCGCAGTAATACTCACGGCGCTTGCGTTTATATTTGAAAGTCCTTTGCAGGCGCCTTGGACTAAAGACAATTTTTTGAGCGAGGTTGCATTGGGAGTAATATGCACAGCTAGCGGGTACTTTGGCTATTACTATATCATTCACAAGGCAGGGGTGTATTTTTCCTCGTTTATTTTCTATTTTATTCCCATCTTTGGGCTGCTAAGCGGCCATTTGATCCTGAAAGAGAAGGTCGCAATCTCACAGATGATAGGCGTTGCTGTAGTCTTAATCGGGGTTTACCTCATAAACAGAGAGAAGTTTAAAAAAGCTGGCTGAGAGCATTCTTGATATTAAATTTGGGCATTAGACATCTGACGGAGTAGAATTCATTAAAATTTTGATTATTTTACTAA
>JALLOG010000036.1 GCA_027717645.1 Desulfobacterota bacterium AH_259_B03_O07 | reverse complement strand
ACCCCAACCCTAAATCTTTTCTTAACGCTTCCGGAATTGATTTTGGCAATTTTTTGAATGCCCATTTAAAATCGAAAAGACTGTCCCCGAAATATCTAATATCTACAGCAATGACTGAAAGGGAGGGATTGCCACATAGCAGAGCCTGTGCAACCTTGCCAAAGCGCTCATCGCTATGACAATATTTGAATATGCATTGGTTCTTCGCTGATTCTCTTCTGAGCCCTTCGACTTCGCTCTGGGCAGGGTCTGGCAAAGTGCTCCTTGCAATGACTATCAGGAATATATTTTCATATTGAGATACCTTGCAGCGTGCTGGAGGGTTGTTCATTATTACTTCACCTTGACTTAGTGCCCATCTTTTTGTTTAATATTTATTGATGTTTTCCATTAAAGTCTGTTAGTTTTTTCAACTGATTTTACGACGCTTCACTTTAGTATCTAAACCTTGGAGGCAAATACCATGGCTAAGGAATATGGATATCTTGTTAACGGCAAATGGTATAAAAGTGAGAAGAAAAGAGAGATAAAGAGTCCTTACAATAGCGAGGTTGTTGGTGTCATTAATATCCCCGAATCAAAAAAGTCAAAGGAAGCTATTGATGGTGCTGAAAGTGCATTTGATAAACTTAAGGCCTCTCCCGGTTATGAAAGGAGTAGGATATTAACAAGAATTGTAGATGGAATAGAGAAGAGAAAAGAAGAGTTTGCAACAGCACTAGTGGAGGAGGGTGGGAAACCCTTAAAAACAGCACGTGTAGAGGTAGGCCGTGCGATGACCACATTTACGGTAGCGGCTGAGGAGGCAAAGAGATTTTCTGGGGGAGAAATGATACCCATTGATATTGTTCCGGGAAATGAGCGGAGGTTTGGGATTACTAGAAGATTCCCCCTCGGAATAGTTATGGGAATTTCCCCTTTTAATTTCCCTCTAAATCTTGTAGCTCATAAAGTTGCACCAGCCATTGCCTCAGGAAATACTATGATACTTAAACCCGCATCGCAAACACCTTTGTCCGCCCTTACTCTCGGCGAGGTAGTCCTGGAATCTGGCCTACCAGATGGCGCGCTTAATATTTTGACTCTTCCCGGATCTCAAATAGAACCGGTAATGGAAGATGATCGAATAAAAAAGGTTTCATTCACCGGTAGCGATGAGATAGGTTGGGAGCTAATTAAAAAATTTTCCAAAAAAAAGGTTACACTCGAACTGGGAGGTAATGCTGCAACTATAATTGATGAAGATCCACCCGATTTGGACTTTGCCTCAAGTAGAAATGCATGGGGAGCATTTTATCAAGCAGGGCAGAGCTGCATTTCGGTTCAGAGGATGTATGTGCATGAAAAGATTTTTGACAAATTTATGGATAAATTTATTGCCGACACAAAAGCACTTAAGCTAGGTGATCCCATGCTTGAAGATACGGATGTGGGGCCGGTTATAGATTCAGGGTCTGCCGACAGGATAATGAGTTGGATAGATGAGGCAGTTAATAGCGGCGCTGATATTCTTACTGGTGGCCAAAGGGATGGTAGTCTTATTGAACCCACAGTATTAACGAATGTGCCGCAAACGTGTAACGTGAGTTGTAATGAGGTTTTCGGACCTGTGGTGCATGTGGAAAGATATAGAGACTTTGATGAGGTTTTGAGTTGGGTAAATAATTCAAGGTATGGTCTTCAAGCCGCGGTTTTTACGAAGGATATGAAGAAGGCGTTCAGTGCATATGATGCATTAAATGTGGGTGGAGTAATTATTAACGATTATCCAAGTTTCAGGGTTGAAAATATGCCATATGGCGGTGTTAAGGATTCAGGTATGGGAAGAGAGGGAATAAGGTATGCGATTGAGGAGATGACAGAATTAAAACTGATGGTCGTGAATTTGGAAAATTAAGATTAATCGTAAAAGGTTTCGTTAAAACAAAACTTTCATATTAATCATTTTTAAACCTATTTTGGGCAATTGCAAATTAGTTTCAATTTAGCTCGCCAATTTCATGTGTTAATACAAACGAATCAGGCTAAAGGTGGTTTTAATATTTTTTCAAACAAAGTATTGATTCACTCGGTTATGTGTTTTAACCTTTCCATAATATAAAATATAGAGATTAAAGATGCTTAAAAAGACGAAGAAAATTGAATCGCAAATAAAAGATAAAGAGCTTGTTGAAATACGCAGGATGGAAATCGTGAAGGCGGCTGTGGACATATTTGTACGAAAAGGTTTTCATAAGACTACGGTAAGGGAAATAGCTCAGAAATTCGGAATGAGTATCGGGACACTTTATGAATACATAAGAACAAAAGAAGACATTCTATACCTGGTCTGTGATTATATACACTCAAGTGTGGGTGAGAGAGTTAAACCATCTCTGAAAATGAGCGGTGGTTCTAAAGAGACGCTTGAAAGGGCTATCCATGCATACATCACTATTGTTGACGAGATGCAGGACTATATAATCTTCCTGTATCAGGAGACAAAATCACTTAGTTATGAAGCTAGAAAATATATATTTAGAGCAGAACAGGAGATGGCGGGGATCTTTGAAGAAATTTTGAAGCGGGGTGTTGAAGACGGAACGTTCTCTATCGAAAAGAAGGACGTTTCTCTTGTAGCTCACAATATTATGGTTCTAGGACAGATGTGGGCCTTCCGTCGTTGGGTATTGCAAAAGGCCTATACTCTTAAGCAATATATTAAAACCCAAACTACTCTAATTTTAAATGAACTTGCCTCACGAAATACGAAGCCTGACTAAAAACAGAATGAAGCTTTTCTTCGCATACAAAACATTATTTAACTTGATAATTCCCTGGAGCTTGCTACAGGGGTGTTCTTTTTTCTTCTTTAAATTCCTTTTCTTATTAATAGAAATAGAAGATAAGTTTATATCAAATATTCTAAAAAGCATTAAAACTGAACGACCGTTCATAATTACATGTTGTATTTATGTATAGTTTTTGGGGAATGAATGAGAAATACGGGTTTGCTAATAATAGGTATATTCACTGTGAACATTAGATATGGTTGTGTATAATAGTTGGAGTCGGAGGAGCTATTGACAAGAATGAATTAAACAGTTTAAAATCATTAGTTTGAACGAGCAGTCAGTCATTAAACAAATAATAGTCATCCGGGATCATTAATAACTATTTTAAGAGTGGGGTAGTAAGAAAATGGAGAATGATAAGCGCAAAATTACAAAAGTAAGGGAAGAGAAGGCAGCTTGGGAAGAAAGGTATAAGGATTTTCAGAAAGTGGATGTCGATCTTACAACAGTATCAGGAATGGAGGTTCCCCCTCTTTCCACGCCGTGCGATCTCGATGGTTCTAATTATTTACGTGATTTAGGATTTCCAGGATCCTATCCATTTACACGTGGTATATATGATTCAATGTATCACGGAAAACTCTGGACGATGCGACAGTTCGCTGGTTTTGGAACTCCTAGGGATACAAATAAAAGATTTAAATTCTTGTTAGAACAAGGTCAGACTGGACTGAGCACAGCCTTTGATATGCCCACTCTGATGGGTTATGACTGTGATCATGAAAGGGCGAAAGGCGAGGTCGGTAAAGAAGGGGTATCTGTATCTTCGCTTGCAGATATGGAAGCTCTATTCGATGGGATAAGTCTTGATAAGGTTTCTACGTCTATGACTATAAACTGCACGGCAATTATTATTCTTGCTATGTATCTAGTTGTTGCTGAGAAACAGGGAGTCAGGTGGGATAGATTAGATGGAACTACACAGAACGATATGCTTAAAGAATTTATTGCTCAAAGAGAGTGGATTTGTCCCCCCAGACCATCGGTAAAAATCGTAGTAGATGTAATCGAATTTTGCTCTAAGTACGTTCCAAAATGGCATCCGGTTTCAATTTCAGGTTATCACATTCGTGAAGCAGGTTCTACAGCTGTACAAGAGCTTGCTTTTACAGTTGCCGATGGGATTGGATATGTTAGGGAATGTATTGAACGCGGATTGCAAGTAGATGAATTTGGTCCAAATCTTTCCTTCTTTTTTAATGTACATAATGACTTTCTTGAAGAGGTAGCAAAATTTCGAGCTGCGAGGAGAATGTGGGCCAATATTATGAGAGATCGCTTAGGAGCAGAGAATCCTAAGTCGTGGATGCTAAAAACACACGCTCAAACTGCTGGATGTAGTCTTACGGCACAACAGCCATTAAACAACATAGTAAGAGTTACTATTCAAGCTTTAGCCGCTGTGCTCGGCGGAACCCAATCTCTTCACACGAATTCAATGGATGAAACTCTATCTCTCCCTACAGAGGAGGCCGTCACTGTAGCTCTTAGAACCCAGCAGATTATTGGGGAGGAGAGTGGAGTGATAAATTCTATAGATCCACTCGGTGGAAGCTATTTGATTGAAGACCTTACAAATAGGATAGAAACAGAGGCTCATGATTACATAAGAAGAATCGATGAGCTCGGTGGTATTATCGAAGCAATCGATAAGGGTTTTCCCCAAAAAGAGATTGCGGACTCTTCCTACAGATATCAGCAGCGGCTAGACAATGGCGACAAGGTTATTGTGGGTGTTAATAGACATACAGTTGAAGATGAAACTCCTTTTCCAACCCTTAGAATAGATGAGGAGGTTGCTGGAAGCCAAATGGATGGGCTTCGTGAGGTAAAGAGAAGAAGAAACAAAAGGGCGGTCCAACAGCACCTTAAAAGTATCACCAAGGCTGCTAAAAGTGGGGAGAATTTGATGCCTTACATTATTGATGCTGTTAGGGATTATGCAACTTTAGGGGAGATTAGCGACGTTTTTAGAGAGGTTTTCGGAATTTACCGTGACCCTGCATATTACTAAATTTGACCATATCTCGCTTACCTGGTTTATTTTACGAGTCGGGAATTGTGTAGGACAATGAAGCTCCCTGCAGCAAGCTGCAAGGTATCTTCAAATTTAAAGAAAGTCCTTGCAGTCATCGCGAGGAACCCTGAGCCCTTCGATTGCTCAGGATAAACTACGTCGAAGGGGACGAAGCAATCCAAAGGAAGAGATTGCTTCGCTTTGCTCGCAATGACAGTAGAAACCCTGTAGTAAGCTACAAGGAATTATCAAGTTAGAATGGAAGACGACAGGAGAGTTAGAATATTAATAGGTAAAGCTGGTCTTGATGGCCATGATCGAGGCGCAAAAATAGTGGCAAGAGCTTTAAGGGATGCCGGCTATGAAGTCGTCTATACCGGTTTACACCTCACACCTGAGATGATTGTTGAAACGGCGATACAAGAAGATGTGGATGTTCTGGGCCTGAGCATCCTTTCTGGTGCCCATAATTATCTTTTTCCAGAAATAACGAGGTTACTCAAAGAAATGGGGGCGGATGATATAGTCGTTTTTGGGGGTGGAATCATACCCAGAGATGACATTCCTGGACTGATTAATAATGGAGTCAAGGCAATTTTTCAGCCAGGTACCCCAACCGGTGAAATAATAGATTGGGTTAAAGATAACATCAAACCAAGGGACCTCTAGTCTTGTTTAGTTCAAATGAAATGTATTCTTTGTAAAAAGAGAAAAGCTAAGAGGTACTGTCCTGCCAAGAGGGGGTCCATCTGCGCTATATGTTGTGGTGAAAAAAGAGGTGTTGAGATAGATTGTCCACTGGATTGTCCCTTTTATATTGATGGACAGAAGTATCAACAAGAAAAGGTGTCAAGGCAAAGACTTAGGAAGGAAGGGGTCGGATCATTTATAAAACGAGCAGAGCTTTATAAAAAAGCCCCGCATTTTTTTGCCGAGATTGAACTTGCGTTTGTGAATGTTTTCCGAACCAAGAAGGACCTGAAAAATCACGATTTAACAGAAGCGCTTGAGCTTGTATTAAAGACTCTAGAAACGGAACAGAAAGGTGTCCTTTATGATTACAGATCGGAAAACTCCTCTGCTAATGAAATTGCAGATCAGGTTATTAAAATCATAAGGAAAAATAAGGATTCGGTTGAGTTTGGTAGGGATAGAATTTCAATTAATTATGCAAGTGAAATAATTAAGGAATTTCAAAAGGAAGCTAATTTTTACATCGAGAAGGAATCAAATCCACAGAGTTACTTTATTCATATTCTTAGGTACCATCCAAAGAAATCAGGTCCGCATCAAGATTCGGGAAGAATTATTATCGCATCTTAAGAATAGTTAATTGCAAATCTTATTATTCAATCTCTTACTTAGAACAATTTTCATTGATTAATTATAGAATATAAAATTGTAGATTTGGCTAACTTTTATCGCCACCCGATGATGCTATTCCAATAATAGCAGCTATGATAAGAATTAACCCTCCGAGTTTTAAGTACATATTCCATTCAAGGGTAAGTCCTATTGAGAAAGCATAGCCAACGAGAGCGAGAAGAATTAGACTAACAATTACACTACCAAGAATATTTGTCTTCAGCATTTACGGTCCTCCAATCTGTTTTGGGCGTGAATGGATTTTGCTGAGAAATATTATCTGGAAAATTAGTGATTTTCAAATCGGTATATCTTCAATTAATGACATACATCGTTGAAATTGCTTCATGCGGTTATTTCCATAAAAATGTTAATAATTGCGTAAAATGTGAAAAAAATAACAAATTAACTGAATAGTCGTGTGAATATAGTACTTTGAAGACAAAGATCTATTTTGATTAATAGAAGAACCAAGTTAACTTTAACAATTGCTTAAATTTTGATTATAGAAAAAATCAGATATTTTCTTAATTATATTTCTTCCAAGGAAAATTATTGTATAAGAAGGTATTGAGATCTCAATTATTGGTATGATCTTACCTAACCCCCAAGAGATTGAAGAATTTATGAGAAGGCCTAATTACCGGCCTTCGAGAGCAAGAGAGATTTCAAGACGACTCGGTATACCAAAAGAGGGTAGGAGAAATTTTAAGAAGATACTTAGGAAGATGGTTCATGAAGGGAAAGTGTTGAGAATAAAAGGGGATAGATATTTAATGTCGGACAGGGTTGAAAATGTAGATATTAAAGATTTACCGGGTTACTTAACAAAGACTCAAACAGGTGGAAGAGTAATTGGTAAGTTTAAGAGAACTGGGAAAACCGGGATGTTAATTCCAAGAAACTTAAAAGTACCGCACCTTTATGTAGAAATAGGCGATGAAAAACGTATCAGAGGAGATAGCTTGGTTGTAGCTGAAATACTCAGCAATAAAAGGCAAAGTCGAAAATTGGCAGTAAGAGTTGTCGACGTTTTAGGAAAGGCCGGTAGATTGGATGCAGAGTTTAAAGGACTTTTAGCTGAGTACGGTCTTACAAAGGGTTTTCCGAAAGAAGCCATTCGAGAATCAAATCAAATTTCCTCAAAGTTAATTGCAAAGGATTTAGCAAGAAGAAAGGATCTGCGGGATATATTTATTTTTACCATTGATAACGATGATGCTAAGGATTTCGATGACGCGGTTGGTATTACAAGAATTGATTCTGGGTATAAACTCTGGATCTCTATAGCAGATGTCTCCCATTATGTAAAACTCGGAAGCAGCATTGATAATGATGCTCTTCAAAGGGGTACTAGCATTTATCTTCCTGACAAGGTGATCCCTCTGCTTCCAGGGAGGCTTTCTAACGAGATATGCAGTCTAAATCCGAATAGTGACAGGCTTACAAAAACCGTTGAAATAGATTTCAATCATCACGGAGTTATGAGTGGATATAGAATATATAACAGCGTAATAAAGAGTCGATATAGACTAACCTATACATTGGCTTCGGAATTGTTGAATAAAAACCCTAATCGTAGAAGTAGGAGAAAAGAGCTAATAGAGAAATTGCATGTTATGAAGGAACTTTACGAAAAAATCAGGGAAAGAAGGGTAGAAAGTGGAGAACTTAGCTTTGACATACCCGAACCGGAACTTATCAGAGATGAGCTAGGAAGAACTGTCGACGTAATAAGGCTCCAAAGAAATATAGCCCATGGAATTATTGAGGAGTTTATGATAGCAGCAAATAACGCAGTAGCTAAGTTTATGTTTGATTCGAATATATCCACTATTTACCGAATTCATGAAAGACCAGATATTAGTTCGTTTAAAGATCTAGCTAAAGACATAAGACAGTTGGGTTATTCTCTTGAGACAAAAGGACAAATAAAACCAAAAGATATTCAAAGATTGATTTTTGAGTCTCAGAATAAACCTGAGAAAATAGCTGTAAATACCTTGATACTTCGGTCATTGAAACGAGCGATATATTCAACTAAGAGAAAAGGTCATTTTGGTCTTGCTCTTAAGCATTATACGCATTTTACTTCTCCTATTAGGCGTTATCCGGATCTCGTTGTTCATAGGGTAATCGATTCTATGATCAATGAAGGAATAATGCATTACAATGATGAGGCCCTTGAATGGATTTCTAACCACTCTTCGATTAAAGAGAGATGCGCTGATGAAGTCGAGAGGGAAGCAATAAAACTAGAAAGTGTAAACATGATGAAATCACACGTGGGGGGTAAATTCGGGGGAATTATAATTAGTGTACTTTCATTTGGAATATTCGTTGAGCTTAAAGATATCTTTGTAGAGGGTTTCATACCCAAGGAAAAAATAAAAAATAGATATAAAAGCAACTTTAAAATCGGTCACAGCATTAGAGTGCAGATTGAAGATGCAGACGTGGAGAGGAGGAGAATAACTCTTGATTTAATTTCCTAAATCTTGTAAGTAATAATGGATTAAAGAACCTTGAGGAATAGCTAATTAGTCATTAGTAATAAAAATGATGTCTTGTGTAGTTTCTCCACCCATCACAGTAATCTCAATAAAATCCAAGGGATCATCGGTAGATGATTCTCTTTCTCCATTGAAGTATTCATCTGGAAATGTTATCGCAGGAGAGTTGGATACTACAAATTGGCTATATCTAAAGTCATCAAATGCAGGAGAACGCCCATCTAGCTTTTCAATGAGGATGCGGTAATTGCCTGCGGGTACTTCATCAATTCGGAATACCCCATCTTGAAAGGTTAAGTTAGGACCAATTCCAGAAAATGCCCCAAGCTGTATGTTTGGCCCATCGACTTTTACGGCTCTTATATGAACGGCATTGAGTGGAGTTCTGGCTGAGGATATAACCATGCCTTGAATCGAGCCCACTCCGTTTGTAGGTGGAGGAGTTGCAGTAGGAGAAGGTGGTGGTGGTGAAGGATTTGGTGGTCGAGTACTACTGTCATTGCCACCACCACAAGCAACCATGATTAAAGTTGCAAGTGCTAAAAAGATAGAAAAAAATAATATAAAAAACAAATTCCTATTAAATGGCATCTCTCTGATTTCTCCTTCAGTTTATCAATTTCGCGGATACCTGACTGATATACCTACTTCGTCGTCAATTTCCAAAGTGATTCCGAACGCATCATTTACTGGGATGTTAAATGGAAACATGGTCGGGATCCTTATGGGATCAATGGGCTCTAATCCAATAGTGGTACTGGCATTGTTGATTCCACCGATGGGCGTATGTGCTAATCCCCAACCGTGCCCCATCTCATGAACAGTGGTCGATTGCAGATCAGAACCTGAACTGCTTAGTAAACTGCCATTTAATACCATAAGTACGTCTACAATCTCCCCAGTTAATGCATTAACTAAAGTGCTAGAAAGGCCTAAGGTAATAGTAGGAGATAATCCAAACTCGGCAATAATTGCACCTGTTTCATCAAAAATGACATCTATGATGCCGTCATTCATTGAGATAGCGGAGTCAAAGTTATCTACGGTAATATCTTCAGACCCGGCAAATAAATTACCACACAATTGTTGGGTGTTTGCTACGCTGTTCCACACATTACATGCTGTTTCTACGGTCGCTCTTCCATCACTTCCACCTAAAGTACCTGGATCTAGTATCAAGTCTATCGGAGGATCCGGCCAACCAAAAAACACAAAATTATCTGAGGGGGTTTGTGTGTTTAAGATATCATAAGAATAAACTACACTGGGAATCAACAGGACGACGAAGAAACATATTGTAAGATATCTAATTTTATTCAATTTGAGCTCCTTGAAAATAATCTTATTTTGGGATTCATTTATTAGTAGCTTCCTTTAGACTATAGATGAAATCTTCGAGTAGGATCTTGCTATCTTGAGTCCCAGAAATAGCTTTACTAGAATTTTCCTTATATATTGGAATTCCTGTTGTTGGTGTTATAACATTCCCCTGTCCTGTAACGTCGTCAGTATAAATTCGGAGGACACCATTTTTCATGTTTGTTAGAGTTGGATAACCGGCTTTATTTTTGGGACCAAGAAACAGAATGACTTCTTCATCTTCGTTAATGTTTGGTATATCGGGTGCAGACAGGATCTGATCACCGACCTGTCCTCCTATGAGCCTCAGCGTTATTTCGTCTTCTGCGTCCTCTCCCTTGATCGTGTCCTCAATCTGAAAAGTTACATATGTAAATATTAAAGAACCCTCATCATTCCATTTGGATTCAGATGAGATGCATCTTGCTAATACAATATTTTCCGATCTTTTGGCCGTATCTAATGTTGTTTCCCTAAGCTCGCGAGTAGCATATGTCTCTGAGCAATTAACGAATAAGACACCAAGAGAAATAATCAAGATATTAGCAACAAAATTAGCAATTTTTTTGTTTGAAAATAACATTTTGTTATTTTTCCCTCCCTTATTATTGTAAAAGTATAGCTCATAATTCTTATAAAGTTTGTTATTTATTAATATTCCACAAATCTGTTTCACTGAGGATTTTCCACCAATCCTTTTCGCGAATCATGAGAGCTCTAGCATATTCAACGTGCGACCACATTAATGGCAGGCAAAAAAAGGTGTAACCTCCCTCGCTATAGTTCGTGTGCTGAAGGACGCACTTTTGGTCAGTTTCAGTGTATGCGCGTCGCATGTTGTTTGCTTCTTCTAAGATATTGTCGAAGGTTACATTATCTAAAAGTATTTCTTTGTCGAATTCTTTGGCAAAGTCAATGCCTGTTTGCCATTCACGCTCCATAAAATCTTCAAATCTTTTGCATGTGGAAAGATGTTCAGGAATTTCATATGAGTCATTTCTATATCTATCTATCATGTTAAGCAGTTCATCACCCCTAGCTGTATCTCCGTACCAATAATGGTACTGAGCCAGTATTCCTGTATATTGAAGCCAAGGTCCATTTCCTGCATGTGTATGAGTAGCAAAATCGCCTTCAAACGGAAGATATCTCATGATCATTCCCAGTTCGGGGTCCCACAATTGTTGTTCCAAGAATCCAACGCTTTTTTTCAATAGAGGACTGCTCATAGATCCAAATCCATAGTAAAATGGCGTAAGCAATGTAAAGTCTGGCCTGATGTCAACCTGACCATCAGACGTAAAACGCCTAACATATCGATCACCCCAAATAAAGAGTTTTTCTATACTATAACGAAAGTGTTGTTTAAATTTCAAATGCTCTGGTGAGATTATTTTACTTTTATCAAGTTTTATCGCGACTTCTTCGGCCAAGGAGTACGCATATAAATAAGTGTAATTAACCCAAAGTGTGAAACCCCTCTCCAAGGAAGATTCGTGTATTGAGGTCATAGAATAAAAGAGGTTAAGCTCTTTTCTATAGCAATTACTAAATGCATATTCAAGGGCCTTGTTAATCACATTCAAGAATGATTCTAATTCTTCTATTTTCTCCCTCCTCTCTAATGCTGCCAGGAGGTAGTTTGAGCAAATAGCTATGCCATGGGCAATATTGTCTTCTTGCTTATAAATGCTTTTGTCTACGCCATTCAGGGCATAACGCTGGCCCCAATAACCATCTTCTCGCTGGATGTCCTTAATAAAATTTGCGGATGCTTTTAACAAAATGAAAGCCTGTTCCTTGACTTCATATCGCGAAATGGAAAGGCGACGAAGCAATTGTGTTGCGCAGGCAACATCGCGGGGATAAAAATATGGGTATCTCTTATCCGGTGGGGATGATAATAGTATTGGACCATATTTTTTCAAATTTACTGCACACCTTTCAATAATTGAGAAGTGCAACTTGAGTTTTTCATTCAGACTATCAATACGGTCTCCCATAAAACTCCTGCTATGAGTAGTTTCTATATAATATTAATAATATTACAGATTTTTAAATAATTATCATGTTCAAGCAGTAGATTAACACTTTATGATAATTTTGAACGCTTATCCTGAAGATAAGGAGACATAGCTTGTAAATGCCCTGTAGATTGCTACAGAGGTACAGATGAGTCTTTGCGAGCTATTGGCTTATTAGGGAGGAAACTCCCAACTGTCATTGACCGTCCGAAATATCTTTTTATAATTAGATACCCTGCCGCTTGCTGCAGGGTTATTTATTTAATCTTTAGGAATTTTTCTATATGTTCCTTTGGCTTTTCTGTCTTTTCCAAGTCTATTATAGGTGCTACGGAATAAGCGCCATGTTTTAGATATTGGGCTGCTTCCGATGGGGTCATAAAATCGGTAGGGATGAGATTGATTGTTGGAAATACCTCCCTCAAAAATATAAACCAATCCAATCCTCCGAATCTGCTACAGGGAAAGAGACTAATGGAATTTGCCTTAGAGTTATTTGCTGAAGAAACTTCCGTAGGTGTAAGTGCTCCAATTGAGTTGAAAATCTTTTCCTTTTTACAAAATCTTATAATCCCTCTGTCCATGTGTGTGGAGAAGATGAATATCGCTCCTGCATTTATAGCAATCCTTGCTTCCTTTCTTGAAGAGACAGAGAAAACCCCAAATTTTCTTTGGCGCTTTTTTTTAAGCGATTTTAAATAGTCTTTTAACTTTGGAGTCCTAACATCTATTCCAATTAGACTAAAGCCTTTTTCATGAGCATAAGCGGATGATTCGATTATTGAATCGTTCGACTTTCCTGTAAATAAAAGGAAAATTTTTTCTTTTTCAATGTGTTCAATTGTTTGTTTATATATTTCCTTCGGTGAGGGCAGCTCTAATCTTCTTTTTGGCATTTTTGCTCTACTGGTAAAAAGATGCGGAGGGGGTGGGATTTGAACCCACGAGAGCCCAAAAGACCCTACCGGTTTTCGAGACCGGCGCCTTCATCCGCTCGGCCACCCCTCCTATGTAATGATTACAATAGGTTACGCTATTTTAATGATTATTCATATTTTCATTGCTGCGGGAACTGCTACAGTTATGAACTAATTTCCTTAAAGAATGTAATGTAATAATGGAATATTGTAGCAATGAATATACCCGAAAGAAAAAGAAAATATTAACTTTTATTAAGTTTAAGCATACTTGCATGGAGTATATACCCATTACAAATGTATCCCAATTGTATTATCACATTTTATACACCCCTACACGAAGACCATTTGCAACTGCCAGGGGCTCCGAGATTTCATGAAAGAAGACCACTAACGCTACTGTCATTATTCCAATTAATCAAAAGACTGTGAAGCTCATTGTGATTTCCTGGCGCTTAAAATTTACGTTTCTTCGGTTCCAAAAACACTTTAATCTATAATCAAAAGTAAGAAGGCCAAAGCAAGTACTTCTATATGATGAATACATACTCCCTACTTAACCTCAAAACTTTCCACACTTAAAGCCGGTGGAACACCTTCCGGGTGCGAGTGGATATATCCTGTTATAGTAATCTCCTTCTTCCCTCCCTCGGTTGCTTTCTCAACCTCATTTAATTTCTTCTCACTAAGAAATTCCTCTTTATCATGATTGGGTGCTGACGTAAGGAGAAAAACCTGATCGCTACCCGTAACTTTTAATGCAGGGTTTTCCTTTCCTTCCAACTTATATTTGGTAACTTCTCCGGTAGCTTTTATCTTTATTTTTCCAGGGGTAAATCCACTCTCACGGATTGCTTCGTTAAGCCTCTCTATATCAAGCGGTCCGTTACCTTCTAACTTAATATCTACTATCCCTGTCTTTAGATTCGAACTGGCATCTTTAACTTCCCCAAGAGCCTCTAGCTTCTTTTCAATCCCGTAGACGCAAAATGGGCAGGTCATTCCATCTACCTGCATTTCAACATTATTTATCTCTGCAAATGAGGGTTGAAAGAAAATAAGTGTTGTAATAAAAAATCCTAAAACTGATATTAGTTTTTTTAACATCTCTTTTACCTCCTAACTATATTTAACTAAATTTTTTAAGGCAGATTTACTCTGAAGCCTCCAGTGAGGACAAAGTCTGTCTCCACCTGATTACCGTTTAAGTCCTGAATTACGGGAAGCTGAATCGATGCCTCAAGAATAAAACGCTTAGTTGCAAGCTGAATCCCAGGGGAGAGAAATAGAATATTCCCTCCTGAGTCATCTATTGTCTTACCATGTAGTTTATCCTTTTGTGAAAAAATGCCATTTGCTTCAGCTACTAAGTACAAAAAATTAGGGACACCGACATCTGGTAAAGTCCATGGGTAAACCCTAAATTCATATGCAAGATCGTAGACCAAGTCATCTCCCATTTCGAAATTCTCTGCTTCTGTGTTGATTCTATAAATTAAATCTGCGTCAACTTCATGTCTGCCAAAATCCCAGGTTACAGTTGATACTCCTCCAAGTTGGAGGTTAACTGAGTCAGTTGTAATTGGCTCCAGCTCATCGTCACCTGTAGGGAGCTTTATACCAGCTAAGGGTGCTAATCTTGCAGTCCCCGACGGGTAATCCCTGGCATAAACTGTGTAGCGAGCTATGAGAGTGAGGTCACCTATTCCATTGTCATTTTTATCGATTCTCTTTCCTGTGGAAGGGTCTGTCAACTCAACGTTTCTAAAGATGTATGGGAAGATCGCAAAAAGAGCAAGGTCAGGGGTAGCACCATAGACAAGCACATTTGGGATTGCAACAACATTAACTTCTCTATTAAGAGAGGTTGGGTCATCAGTGGCTCTGAGCCACTTGACTTGAGAGCGGAAAACAAATCCTCCTTTTCTTACGGGAAGTGCAACATTGGAGTTTATAGGCGCTGCTAGTACGCTATTTGTTGGAACTATGGATGAAACAAAAAGAACTAATATACTAAGTGCTACAAAACACTTTTTAAACATCTCGTTCATGCTCATTTTTGCAATATTCCTTATTTAGCTGGTTATATATTTTATTATAAGCATTACAGTATAGTGGAAGGTCAAGAGGGTAATTTTACTTTTTCCATTTTATGGAAAACTCCTGAATTCGATTGTTACCCCAATCTACTACAAAAACATTCCCCTGATTATCCACCGCAACATCTGTTGGACGCTCAAATTCCCCGGGACCAGCACCCTTTTTGCCAAAGGAGGTAATAAAATTTCCATCCCGTTTAAATATCTGAATACGGTGATTTTCAAAATCAGCAACATATACTCTCCCTTCTCTGTCTATACCTATGCCTGTTGCTACATTAAACCAGCCCTTCGAATTTCCCGCATCGCCGCGCCCGGAAGGTCCTCCCCATTTATTTACAAACTCTCCTTTAGGGCTAAACACTTGAATACGGTTATTATATGCATCTGCGACGTAGATTTTGCCATTTGTGCCAACTGATACATCTGTTGGATAGTGAAGTTTTCCGCTTTGCTCTTGTCCTGGTTCTCCGATTTGAATAAGAAACTTCCCCTCAGGAGAAAACTTGTGAACTAGGTGATTATAAAAGTCAGTGACATGAATATTTCCGTTTTTATCAACAGCTACTCCTGAGGGTGCATCAAACTCACCCTTACCCTTTCCAGTTTTTCCAAAAGCCATGAGGGGCTTCCCATCCGATGTGAATTTCTGAACTCTATCATTTCCATACTCAGTAACGTATAGATTATTATTACTATCCAGATTTATATGCATTGGAGTATTAAGCTCTCCTTCTTTTGAACCTTCTTTACCCCAGCTTGAAATGAACTTTCCGTTGTTTGAAAATTTTTGTATTCGATTATTCCCAGAATCGGAGATATAAACATACCCTTCTTTGTCAACCGCTATTCCAATGGGTTGATTAAATTCTCCGCTGCCAGTTCCTTTTTCTCCCCACTGAAGCAAGAAATCTGCTTCAGGAGCCTCTCCCACTCCTATACCAGGTTTAACCAGAAAAGATCCTATAATAAAAACCATCAAATAGACTCTGTACTTTAGTATCCTTTTCATGATGTCTCCTTTTTATTTTTTACTCTCAACAAATGTCCAACTCACTACGCAGATTTTCAAATAGTTATTAACCCAAATCTAAAAGCCCATAGAGCCAAAGCTCCAATCGTAGAGATCCAAACCACGACTCTACTTAAACTGCTTCCATGCTTTTTAAAATAAATCAGATAATGAGCCCTTCCTAAAAGGAGAAGAGAAACGATAAAAAGTGGGAAGAGGGCTTCTTTAAGAACGAGCCTTGTTGTCCCCGCTGCACCTATAAAACTAAGCACAGAAAAAGCCGCAGGCATTATGCAGCACCAAGGAAGAGAAAAGAATAGGGCTGCAAGGCTTAACCCCGCCTTTCCTTTCTCTTTGATGTCTTCGGCGTCTTTAACTTCAATTCTTTTTATAATCATCTTTACTTTTGGTCTTACTTCATTTCCTGGTGTGCAAAGACTTAAATGGGTTTTTTGTAAGTCTAATTGCTACCTTCTCAATTTGAGGGCAAATTCCTTCACCTTTATCGTCTTCTACTGATTTCATCCTTGCCCATTCTTTTTCAAGTTTTTTAAGTTCACGCTTCAGTATAGTTAGCTCAGCTAGTTTTTGGTCAATATCAATGACCCGTTGTTTTAAAAGGTCTCGGACATGGGTGCAAGGCTTGAATCCTCTATCCCTCAAAGAAAGAACTTCTTTAATTTCTCTTAAAGTAAAACCTAAGCTTTGGGCTTTCTTAATGAAGTTAAGCCTTTTAACTGTGTCTTGGGAATAAATCCGGTAGTTGTTCTCTCCCCGTTTAGACTTAGACAAAAGATTAATCTCCTCATAGTAACGGATGGTTTTAGGATTAACACTGATTTGCTTTGCTATTTGTCCAATAAAAAGCATTTTCTCTTCCATGTTCTTTATCCTCCAGGTCACTTTATAGTTATTATAAGCATTACAGTATAGTGGAAGGTCAAGAGGGAAATTTTATTTTTTGGATTTTATGTGAAAGTTCTGAATCCGCTTGTTACCCCAATCTCGTACAACGTACTACAAAAACATCCGCATGCTTATCCACTGTTTCGTCTGTGAGATGCTCAAATTCGCCAGGATTTGAATCCTGTTCACTAAAGTAGATAATAAAAGACCTTTGTAACTCTAGAATTCTGAATACCGTGATCACAAAAATCAGCTAAGTATATTCGCTCCTTGGTATCAATTTTAAAATCACCATCCAATTACGCTATGAACGGTTGAAATCCCAGTTTAATTGAAGAGCAAGCACGCAATCCCTGTAAAGTCCTAGGATAATGGGAGGGAGTGTAGCCTAAACTATTAAGCAATTCCATATAATGGGCTGATGAATTTTGCTCGATTTTGGACAGAAGAATCCATTGATTAGGTTTGCTTCTTTTTGGCTATGTGGGGGTGCTTCAATCTCAGCCAAGGTTTTTACTCTGGCCTAACACAATATCCTTCATGGCTAAGAACGCCCTCATTTAGGTACAGTACCTTCTAGACGTTTAATGTAAAAATCAGGGTCCTTCTTAAACGTTTCTCGACAATGTGGGCAACCACAATAGGGGACTTCCTGCCCCGCATACTCGAACGTGAAGGCCAACTCTGGCGTTTTTTCCGCTAAGCAGGTTGGGCATACAACAAGATCCTTTGTTCGTTGGACGTGTCGCTCGGGGTCACGGGCGAACTCGTCAGCGCAGCCCTGGCAACAGAAATAGTATTCGGTGCCGTCATAACTGTACGTAACCGCTTTATCTTTGCTGATTCCTAGCCTAACTAGGGAACAGCCGCAGTAAGGGTCAATAAGTGTTTTCATTTTATTACCTCCTTTCCGCTATAAAACTAGCGTTAATGATGAGTAAGTTATTTTTCTTCATGATACTGACCTTCTCATCTATGAAATGTCCCGTTTCTTGATATTCTTCTTTGTTAATTTCTCCACGGGCATAGTCCATTTTCCCCAGCCCGACGTGCAACCCATACTACAGTAACCTTTAACTTAAAATTACGGAATATAAATCCTTTACAGCCTACATTATTGACAACACCCCTCTTGCTTTGGAGGGCACTTTACACTTCCGTAGGAACAGAAAACACAACAATCTCCTTCTTTTGGTTTCAAAACTCTTTTACAACTCGTGCATTCGTAAAAGAACTGGCAGGCGTCAACGGGCATAGTTTCTTCTTTTTCAAAACCACATTTTGGACATTTAATAACTGTTTGTAAATCCATTTTCCTTTCTCTTATATTTTCCATTGTATTATTCATTTGTTTTAATTACTGTTACTGAATTATCTCCATAATTACTTACATATAGTTTTGTATCATTCAATGCAGAAACGATTCCTATTGGCTTTCTGCCTACGATATATTCATTTACTAGTTTTTCAAAGGTGTTTGCATCGTAAGTATATACTTTTGAATTGTTGAAATTGACAATATAGAGAGTTGCTTCAGATTTTGATAAAAACGCTTCTTCAGGCCCATCTAAGCCACTTATTTCTTTAATGATTTTACCATTCTCTGTTTCTAAGATATGTACAATGTTGTTATTAAAATTGCTTATAAACAACTTTGAGCGATCATGATTAGCATGGATAAGTTCTGGTTTGCCACCTGTCTTGATAACCTTACTAGATTTATCGTCTAAGTTAATAATTGAGATAGTTCCATCCTTTGTATTCGCTGTATATATTTTTTTATCATCCTTTGAAATACCTATGCCATCAGGACCATCTCCACTATCATATTCATCTATAATATCCAGAGAATTTGCATCTATTCTAAAAATTTTATTATTATTGGGTGCAACTACAAAAATATACTTTCCATCTTTTGTTGAAGTAATGCCTCCTAGATTAAATTTATAGCGTTTATTATGAGTAACTTGATGTGTAGTAAAGTCTATAATATCAATACCTTTATCCCAGCCGCTTACTGCGACTAAATTGGTGTTACCGAGACGGGTGAACCCCCAGGGGTAATCTACTACGTCTATCTTTTTTATGACTTTATCTTGTTTGGTATCAATGACAGAAATAAAAGTATCTTCTACATTAGCCACATAAAGAATGTCTTCATTTGGAGTAAGGAATAGTGCATCTGGTCCTTCGCCTACAGATATTGTTTTAGGATTCTTTGATAGTGTTAGGCTTTTTATTTCTTCACCCTCTACAAAGATTGAAATAGATGTAATTAACAATGTAAAAAGAAATGCAATATTTAGGCTTCTCATCTTCATTTCTCCCTTCATTTACAAACTCGCTTATGAATGCATTCCCTTTTGTCACACCATATAGCTGATATCAGACGAACTGGTTGGATATGAGTAAGGCATTGTTTTTAGGTCAGCAGTGCTGAGTCCTGCACGTATTGCCAAACCGAATAAATTGATAATTTCCTCGGCATTATGACCTAATAAATGTGCACCAATAATACGCTCACTTTCCTCTTCAATAAGCACTTTAAAACCTGAATGTTTCAAGCCAATCCTACGTGAGGTGAACCATCTAGAGGTTTCTTTGTAATTAGTCCTGAACTTTAATCCTTTTTCCCTTGCTGCTTCTTCCTGCAATCCAACAGAAGCCAGAGCAGGGTTAGTAAAAACAACAGTTGGAATTCCTGTATAATCTGGTTTACGGTGATTTCCTTTCAATAGATTGCTTGCTACAATGTGGCCTTCCGTACTTGCAACAGGAGTAAGTGGAGGTCCGCTACTTGCTGAAGCATCACCAGCTGCGTACACGGCAGGGTTTGATACACTTTGGAGGTATTCATTGACTAAGATTCCGTTTTTGTCGTTTCTAATATCAGCATTTTCCAGCTCAAGATCATCTATTTCAGGAACACGACCAGCACCGTGCACCACCATATCAGCTTCGAATTTTTGATTACCTTCTTTTTCGGATGAATGTACAATTAATTTTTTGCCCTTCTTTTCAATTTCCTCAACAGCAGAATTAAGTCGAATATCCACACCTATATCCTGTGTAGCTTTCGCCAATTGATTAACTAAATCAGGATCAAAATTCTTTAGAGGTTTAGTATCCTTGTGAAATATAAGAACCTTAGAACCAGCACGTGCAGCAACATGTGCAAACTCAAAAGAAATGTAGCCGCCTCCAACAAAAATAATCCTGTCGGGAAGTTTATCAAGTTCTAGAAATTGATCACTAGTAGTAAGGTGCTCTTCTCCAGGTATATCCAATTTTGCAGGTTTTGCTCCAGTTGCGATTAACACATAGCGGCTTTCAAGAGTATCATCGACTACTTTAATAGTAGTTTTATCAATGAATTGGGCATGACCATGGCACGTGGCAACCCCTGACTTCGAAAACCCTTTCTCTCTATTTTTTGGAACAGGCTCGGTGAATGTTCTCTTGAAATGCATTAATTCAGACCAGTCTATGTTGATGTCATTTGATGAGATTCCTTTCCCATTCATACGATTATTCCAATCAATACCTTCCGCAGCACCGACTAGTACTTTCTTGGGATCGCATCCTCGCAAAGCACATGTTCCACCAAAAGGCCTAGAATCGATGACTGCAACTTCCCAACCTGCTGACCTGCATTTATAGGCTACTGTAGAGGCTGCTGTTCCAGTCCCTATTACTATCAAATCAAATTTCTTTTTCATAATCACACAAACCCCTTTAAGTGGACTTATACCCTAATAAACAAAATGTATTTACTCTATAGTTTTTTTATTTATTAAATTCGGCATTAAATTAATTTTTTGTTTTTGACTTAACTTTTTTATTGTCCCGATTTATATTAATCCAATTCAATAATACTGCATGTGTTACTCTTCAAAAAATATGGTCATAGCATTTTAAATCCTGTGCATGGAGCCTCTCGTTGTCAAGAAAAACACGAGCCTTTAGTTGGTTAGGCAACACCGACATTAATAATCACACTAATTGCCAACTATTTTGTTACGGAACCATCGAATTGGATCCTTAATTCGAGGGTCTGTGTAAAAAAGTAATCGATTTTGCTAACAATCAAAAGAATATTTGGTTCGTATAATTATATTTACACGAACCTTTTACTTTAGGCTTACCTATACGGTTTCTGAATGAAAACGGTACTATAATGAAAGAGTGAGAAAATTACTTAGAAGGCGAGGTTTGCTCGAGTAACAAGATGGGTGTGGGAACGAGTTAAATTTAAGGCTATGCCTGAAGGAAAAAAGGTTTGTTTCCCAGGAAATATGTGGTCAGAGAGGAAAGTTTTGTTGAAAAAAGTTTTTTATTGTGAGATACTCGCGGTAAAATAGGTTAATTCATAAAATGGGCTAATCGATACAAATGAAAATAAGGCTCATACGTAATGCCACGCTAAGAATCAATTACGCAAATAAAGAGTTTGTCATTGATCCTTCTTTGATGCCCAAATATACGATTGAATCCTTTGCGGGTATATCGCGAAATCCACTTGTAGATCTTCCATGTCCGCCCGAAGAGGTAGTGGACGGTATAGATATGGTCATAGTTTCCCACCTGCATCCTGACCATATAGATCCACTTGCACAGCAGTTACTCCCTAAAGATATTCAGATGTTTTGTCAACCATCGGACGAGAATATCCTCAGGCAAGGTGATTTTAAATTGGTTTCCGGTATAGATACCTCTGTAAATTGGGATGGTATAACAATAATGCGTACAGCTGGCCAACACGGAACCGGAATGATGGCACGGCAGATGGGAAATGTATCTGGGTTTTTCTTTGAGGCTAAAAATGAGCCGAGTGTCTACTGGGCCGGAGATACGATACTCTACGAAGGGGTAATACATACATTAAGGGAATTCAAACCCGAAATCGTTATTACACATTCCGGAGGTGCGAGGTTTCCTGGAAGCGAACCAATAATCATGGATGACGAACAAACTGTTGGGGTATGTCGGGAGGCAAGTCAAGCCATTGTAGTAGCAACGCATCTGGAAGCACTTGATCACTGTACGGTTTCACGAGCAAGGCTTCGAGAATTTGCTGAAAATGGTGGAATTACTTCCGATCGACTTCTAATTCCAGAAGATGGAGAAAGTATTTCTTTTTAGCTATCTCAAGTGCTCAAAGAGCACCTCATTATTGATACTAATTTCCTCTTTTCAACTAGGATATTGAAATTGGGGTGAGGGGTCTTAAGAATATCTTTTGTACTGCTCCCCTTTTGTCAAGTTCGGTTTAAGCCAAGGCGACGCGTTCAGGGTCTCGGCTATTCCAGGCGTCTTCGGCTGCCTTTACTTTTGCCCGCGCGGTCTCTTCTGTAAACGGAGGTTTTATGGGTTGTTTCATTTAGGTGTTCTCCTTTTTGGTTGATTGAAAGTTATTGTCGTAATAACGCCTTTAGGTTGTCTGCTAACACGTTTTTTGAAACCACCCCGGTTGGTGAATGTTTCAGGTGCAGGTTGCTCCTTTTTGAACGTGACGTTCTCTTTTTTGATAAATTCCAACTCAGCTATTTAGTCATTCAAACGGAGCTTGCCGACTTGTTGTTAATGCCCAGGAACCATTTTGTGATACCCTTAGAAGTCTTTTTAAGTCTTTTTAAAATTATTTTGATACCATTCTGTTATTAAATCAGCGGCATATTCTCCTTGCTCATCTTGCCAAAAATGCCCGGCTTCCAGTAATTGCGTTTCATGATTTGGGAAATGCCTTTTAAATCGTTCTAATTGATTTTGTTTAAAAGCAAAGTCTTTTATGCCCCAGGTAAAGAGTACCGGTATGCTTCGAATTTTATTCAAATTCTTTTCAACGGCTTTTTCGAATTCATAAGCTTTAATGAGCTGCCGTGGAAAAATTGCTGTTTGGATACGATTATTCTTTTTAGCAAAGGGCGCTTTATACATTGCCAGAGCTTCTTTTGATGGCTGTTTGTAAAAACCCTTTTTCATAAATACCTTCCACACACCGTTAAAAGATTTTGCCATCAATCTGCCAATCGGTCCGCCCATTAGCCAACTGAAAACCTCAAAACGATAATCGCCTTTTACAGGCCAGGCCCAGGTATTGCCCAAAATTGCTCCGGTAATTTTATCAGGATATTTTTCGGCAACACTTAGCCCGATGGGACCGCCCCAATCCTGAGCGATCAGGATGTAATTATCAATGTTTAACGTCAGCAGAAATTCTTCTAACACCTTGCTGTGCGATTCGGGGAAGAAGTCAAAAGTGTCTGTTTGCTCAGATAATCCAAACCCCGGCAAATCAGGCGCTATACATCTAAAATTACTTTCTAGAGCAGCTATCATTTTTCTATACAGAAATGACCAGGTAGGATTGCCATGAAGCATCAATAAAACGAGACCTTCTCCTTCATCAATGTAATGGATTTTAGTTCCGTCATCTAAATGAAGAAAGTTATTTTGAAAAGGGAAAAGGTCTTTGTTTATATTGAATTTCATAATAGTTACAGTTTATGTTAATTAACAAACACATCTATATGTTCTTTGATATAATCCTCGAAGGATCTTGGTTCATGTCCGGTAATAGTTTTTACAACATCCGTAGTTTTATTAAACTTACCCAATGCAATATCTTTACTGAATTCTTTTAGGTGAGTAGCTAAAAATTCATTTACATTCGGCAGATTTTTCATTGCATCTATCCACATATCCACCGGGATTGGAACATACTCAATCTTCTGATTTAACAATTTGCCAATTTCATCCGCTGAAAGTTGACCGCTATGGGCTAAGTTGGTTTTGATGAATCCGGGTTCCACCAGGGAAACCTTAATGTTGAAGGGTTTGAACTCGTAATGTAAGGCTTCGGTATACCCCGATTGCTTGACCGTTTCCTGAAGAAACACCGTTGATAAGAACGACTTTCTGTTCAGTCATATTATTATCTCCTTTTATTAAATTCAGCAAATTTTTGCAATGTCTCTGTTTGTTAAGTAGCTGCTTCCTATAGTTTTAGCAAGACTATTTGATTTCAGGTTCCACTTTGCAACGGGGCCGGCGCCACGACCTCCTGTAGCAATCCATCCGTCACGTTGTATAGGTGGCCTGAAACAACGAGTTCGTTTGGAACAAGCGGTGAACGATGCAGGCGCTCGATATCCTTGCGGATGGTCTCGGGGTGGTCTGCGTTAGCCAGCGCCCCAAATTCGGCCTTATCGACACCTAAATTGCGACTCAGGGCCTGCTGTAGCTCAGGGTTGGCGAGTCGCTCGTAGCCACAATCGGTGTGTTGAATGATAGCCAATGCGAGGGATGGGAGCGCGCCGCCCGAGAGTCGGCTAGCGAGTGTCCACAGAATGCCAAGTTCAAGCTCCACATCGTTTGTCACCCGCGCACCGGCATTGCGAAAAACCAGCGCGTCGCCGAGTCCCAGTCCAAGAAAGTGGGCTGGGTCTATCCTCGCGTCTACGCAGGTGAACACCATGGTTGAAAAGCGAGGTATGATGGAAAGATTGCCCTCGTACTGGTCTGCAAACTGCCGATTACGTTCAATCAGATTTTGTAAGTCAGCCATTTTTTCCTCCTATGTGTTTTGTTTGCGATATCCTCAATCAAGATCAACTGTCCTACCCTCCCGAAGAAGTTGTACCAAAGCCGCGTCCCTGAAGCGCTGGTTAGGAGTCCCGGGACTATAAGCTCTGGCGAGTACCTACCGCAAGCGGATCTACCACCTCTTCCCCAAACGCTTCCACGAATGCATGAATAGCACGCCAACCCGTGCAGTGACCCGCAAGAATATGTCGAACACCCAACGTCTTTAATTCGGTTATCGTCTCTTCAATCAGATCCTCATTCGGATACACAAGATGAAGACCGCCTATCAACGCGTAAAACGGGACATTAGGAAACTCCGTCTGGGCATGACGACAGACGTTGACAATTCCCGCATGAGAGCACCCCGTAAATATCACCATCCCTTTCCCTTGTACATGCGCCGCCATGAAACGCTCATCCATGATCCAAGGATCTGCCTCCCATGTACCATCCGCCGAGCGCTTGAGGTGATTCTTCAGACCCCGTTCAAAGCTGTTACGAGGAATCTCGCCACTGATATAGAATAACCCGTCCAGGATTTCCTCTGACGCCTTCGACGTTAAAACCCGTGCCCCATTTGACTCGAGTTCTTGCTGGGAAGGCACAACCTGAAGCGCTAGTATTTCTCCACTAGGAAGTTGTATGGCTCGTTTGACAAAGGCGTCGGGGTGCACATGGAGCGGGACTGTTCTATGGCCGTTGTCTCGACGAATAAGCTCCAATGCTTTAAGCAAGCCTTCAGAGTGGTCGAAATGCCCATGAGACAACACGATGGCATCTATTTCGCCAAAATGCAGACCCATGTGCTGGCCATTTCGCTCTAATGCAGAGGGATCTGGTCCCGCATCGAAAAGCGCCGTGCATGTTTCATCGCCAAGGTGGGCAGTTACGGCCAAGCATAAACCATGATGGGCTGAACAAAGAGACTCGCCAGCCAACTCCGTCATGCCGGCTTGCATCAGGACACGCAGTTCTGATGCAACATGAGTAGGTCGACTGGACAGCATGTCTGTCATATTATCGACGACGACGTGTACTATCAGTTTATCTATGGGTTGCATACTCGACCTCTTGGATTAGCTCAAAACACAGAATCGGGTTCGGACCTCCTAACGGCCGCGGCTGTGGTGCGACGAGGAGTGCGGGGTGAATCACTTTCAAAAACGAACAAAACTTCTGTGGAACACCCATATCACGATCCAAGCTCTTCGCGTGCCTGAACATTAACTTCAGCATAGATCATCGGTATTCTCCTGAATGTAGGGTTAGAAACTTTCAGAAAAATGCCGTAAAAATTACAAAAGTGCAAGAAATTTATTCATAATTACTTAAGTTGTATGTATTCGTTTGTACTATTTATTTGTTTGATTTTCGTGAATCTTTACCCATTCCGCATTCTCTTGGGCGTATTTAAGACCATGCATATATTGAGGAAAGTATTGCTGCCTTTCGTAGGCTGCCATATCCGGTTCTTTTGTGAACATGACCCTCATAAGGTTTTTAATGGCTTTGATTTTATTCCCAAAAGATTGTTTCGATTCAGGCATATCCGCCTCTTCAGCATCTATTATCCATAAAAAGGTATGTTCAAGCGCCGTATGATATTGCCCTAATATCTTGTTGATCTTAAACTTCTTCGCAAGAGGCCCTATATCCATCTCTGCAAAAGCTTTAAGAATTTTCGCATTTTCAATGTTATTCCAAGGACAAGCGTCAACCGTGTGTTTGCCGTATATACCAAATAAAGCCATAACTCG
>JALLOG010000369.1 GCA_027717645.1 Desulfobacterota bacterium AH_259_B03_O07 | reverse complement strand
TCAAAACCGCTAACCTGGAATACCTCTTGGACTTTGTCCTTAAGACAGCATATGGCCAGTAGCCCCCCGCTTTCCTTCTGGCGCTTTGCCGAGATCAGCAGAGCCCGCAGGCCCGCGCTGCTTATGTAGTCGATCATCGAAAAGTCCAGTAAGATCGATTCTACTCCCTTCTCGATATGGTACAGAACTCTTTCCTGAAAAGATTGCGCTGATTGCGCGTCGAGATGACCTTCAGGTGTCATCACGAGAGTATTACCATTCTTTACTTCTTCTATCTTCATTCCTTGCACTCCGCTATCTAGATATAGTCATACAGACCTACTTAGCACTCCTAGACTGCATGTTCAATAAGGATGTGTCAGCATGACATTGTGTAAGTCAGAGCGTAGCCTCTCAAGAACTTGGGATACCACCTGTCCAACGAGGTCGAGCCTTCGAATCTGAGCGATCCGGGGAGCGAGTCGTTTTGCTTCGCTGGAGCCAAGGATGCTCGGGAAGATCCCGAAAGTATCGGCTAGACTGATCAGGACTACGTCACGGGGAGTTGGGATCTCGTCACTATGCAGCAACTCGAGTAGCCTCCTCTTCACTTCCTTTTCTTCGGTGTCGTCAATTACTGGGTATCGCCGGGTTCCGAACACCCAGAGCATCTTTTTCTTCACCATTTTGAGTATTCCCTCTTCGACGAGCTTGCTTAGCGCCTTGTCCATTATCTCATCACCGTGCTTCGCGAGTTCGATCACCCAGTAACGAGTCATACAAACCCGTTTTTCAGCAGAGACCATGGCAAGGTAAGGATCAAGGATCTCTTCTCCTGTAGGTGTGGCGTCTACGACCATCAGTTTTTCAAGATCAGTGTCGATCTTCGATCGGAGCGCCAAATCCATCAGAACTGCGCCGCCCAAGGCGTATCTCACTTCCATTGAATCAGCGTTTGCAAGCTTGCCTGTCTCGTCGTCCAAAATGAGCAGCAAGATTTCTTCAGCAAAAGTTAGCATCCATTTACTCCTTGGAACACTCTAAAT
>JALLOG010000368.1 GCA_027717645.1 Desulfobacterota bacterium AH_259_B03_O07 | reverse complement strand
TCACCCCTTCTTAAACTTCTCTCTGTTTATGAGGTAGACACCTGAGAAGACTACAATGATACCGATGACCTGAGAAACTGTAACCTTCTCCCCTAATATGAGCATACCGGCGACAACACCGAATACCGGAATAAAATAAAAAGTAATCGAGGAAAAAAACGGGCCAGCCTTGTTCAGGATATAGTAATAACCGACGAATCCGCTTGCTGTGCTAATCACTCCCAATACAAGCTCACTTAAGAGGTTGTCTTCATTTATGGGTGTCCGCAGAGGACTTTCGAAGACAAACGCCATCGCCCACAGTATTAACGAAGCAAGCCCTAAATAATATGTAGTGGATACAATAGGATCTGTGCCACTTGCCAGCCTAGGTGCCAAGATTCCGTTAACCGCGAATAACCCAAACCCTCCAGCTATCAAAAGCACCCCTTTTACAGTCGTACCCCCTCCGAGTACGTTATGGATTCCGATAACCAAGACAAGGCCTACTACGCCTATTATAAGCCCTATGAGACCAGATACACTGAAGCTCTCCGCCCTCAGTATAAATACCATTATTACAAATGTAACTAATGGCGCGGTAGAGACCAATACCGAAGTGAGTCCCGCTGTAACAAACTCCTCACCGAACGCTACCCCAAGAAAAAGTAAAGTTATACCTAAAATAGAGAATACAAGAAATGCTAATATGTACTTTGCATGCCCGACTAAATCCTTCCTCAAAACTAGAGAGAGTATTAATAGAGATTAAGAAGCCTATTACGGAGCGTCCGGCCATTTCTGTTATGGGAGCAATTGTCTCTTCCCCGATCTTTATCAGTACAAATGCCAACCCCCAGACAGCAGAGACATATAGAAGAATCATAAAATTAGTTATCAATTTCTCACGACTTCCTAAACTTCTCTTTATTAATGAGGTAGACGCTGGTGAAGACGATAGCTATGCCAAGTACCTGGGATATATTAACCTTCTCATGCTCCTTGTTTAATTGTTTTATAGCCCATTTGTACTGCTCCATTTTTGTCAAGCT
>JALLOG010000367.1 GCA_027717645.1 Desulfobacterota bacterium AH_259_B03_O07 | reverse complement strand
ACCTTTTAGTTATAATATTAATCTAATACGTAAAAAGGAGTAAATATAATGAAAATTAAGATTATTGTAGGATTGATTTTGTTTTCCATAATTTCATTTGGGACATACCAACTATTTCTAGGTGAATCATCATCCGTTAGCAGTGCTCAATCACAGGTTACACACCTAGATAAGCTAGATCCAGATAGGGTCGATTGGAAATCAAAAACTAATAATTACTGGGAAAGTGTATTAACTCCAAAGCAATATGGTGTTTGTAGAATGGGTGGTACAGAACTGCCTTTTACCGGTGAATATAACAGGTACTATGAAAAAGGTATTTATAGATGCTCTAGTTGTGGGCTCGCACTGTTTTCATCCGATGCGAAGTATAACTCTTACACTGGGTGGCCAAGCTTCTGGGAACCGATTAATTCAGGTGATGTTGGGCTAAGACCAGATAAATCTTATGGTATGAGTAGAACGGAGGTTGTTTGCCCAAGATGTGGAGCACATCTGGGTCACGTATTTGACGATGGTCCGGAACCAACGGGTAAACGCTACTGTATCAATTCGGTCTGTCTGTTGCATGACAAGGGAGTGGAAAAGGTTAAGATTGATAATGAAATTCTTATAAACTCCGAATTATCTCGGGACTGACCTCTCGCACTGAGTTCGCAGCTAGAAGCTGCTCCTACTTATTCAAAATGACCTAATATGAGCACCATCCTTGGTGTGATTAAATATTATTTTGCTAGCCAATGTTTTCCTACATCTGTAGAATAAATATTTTTACGTGGATGTCCGATTAAGGCTTTCGGGGATGACAAAGAATGGAGGACTAAAGTCCGCCACTACTTTTCCATTCGCAGCTAGAAGCTGCTCCTACAAAAATAGACTCATTTCGAAAGACTGAAACGACTTATAAATCCTTGTTATGAACTATAGATCTCTCATATGCATTCGAGATTGTAGATGTTACGTAATTCGTGGACAGAATTTTAGATATTCAAAATTATTTCCCTTTTCATTAATTCTTTTATTACCTGGCCTT
>JALLOG010000366.1 GCA_027717645.1 Desulfobacterota bacterium AH_259_B03_O07 | reverse complement strand
TGTTATGTCTCTCCTTTTATAGCTAAGCGACGCCTCGCCGAGGTCAGCCCCTCAGAATTCCCGCAACAATCTCCCCGCACCGACCAAAGCCCCTTCGAACCCGTTTTCCCGTAACGCGTACCAAAAGGTCACCGCGTTGATCCCAAAAATCGGAATCCCAACAACAGGTTCCAACTTCTCACTAACGTCTATCAAGCTCATGTTCGTTCCACATTGAACGACTGCATCCAATTTATTCTCATCATTCGCTAACAATTCCAAAATAGCCTTTTCCTTGGCCCAGTCCGGAACATGCGCGATATGAAGCGCGTTTGCGCAGGAAAAACCAACACTCGAAACCACCTCAAAACCCAATTCTTCGAACATCTGCATCGCGAACTCGTTACCTTTTTTATCGAAAGGAGTCATGATCCCAATTCTCTTCGCTCCATATTTATCCAGAGCTGCTTGAATTGCGTCATGCCAGGTGGCCCAGGACAGACCGGAGTAAGCCTCGATGTCGACCATCGGCGCTCTTAACTCTTTAATACCCCCAAGAATGTGCTCCAAGCTCATGCCCATAATCAAATATTGCGGTTCCGCCAACAAAGCTCCATCCACCGCTGTCCTCAACCCACCTAAAAACTGCCTTTTATACTCCATTAAATCCTCTTCAGTCTTTAACTGCGGCTTCGAGGTCAAGACGTTGGCAGTGTGAAGGCCGACCCCTTTTAACCCGTTTGGTCCTTGGTTCTTGAAAATAATGCTCCAAAGTTCGTGCTCCATACTGGTATTCGTGGCTGGAATAAACAGCCCAAACTTCCTTCTGAAGCTCCTTACATCGGGATATCCCCAAGAAGAATCGATTTCGCCGAAGTTTTCGGCCTTTTTCCCATTGTGAATGACGCCGGGAGGTGCTAGAGAGGGCATAGGTGGGATATTTACAGTGGGAATGGTGATGTTTTTCCCGGACAATTTACCAATAATAGTCTGGGCTCCTCGGTAGTTTATTTTCTCGTGTTCATTCATTCCCTTGTTCCTCATTTATGCATAAC
>JALLOG010000365.1 GCA_027717645.1 Desulfobacterota bacterium AH_259_B03_O07 | reverse complement strand
CCCTTGCCGTTCTGATTATTCAGCTTGTGGAAATGCTCGATTCTGAAGCTCCAATATAGTAAAATACTTGAAAACAGTTAAAACAAATTACCTTCATTCAGCACTTGGATACCGCACACCGATTCAGGTAGAGGAGGAGTATTACAAAAATCATACCTCACATTTAAACGCTGCTTGGCATAAGGGGAGTAGTACAATCTTTCCCCTAACAACCCCTACTTTAAACAATTGAATGTATGGAGCCTCTTAAGATAGAGAAAGAATATGATTGATTATCGGAAATAATTTACATATTTCTGTATAACTAAAACTTTGATTAACCTGTAAAGCGAAAGCCTCCCTGTATAGCGTTGTGGTTCTGTAGGTCTAGGTCCTTAAGCCCGAACTTTGAGCTTTTTCGCTGAAAGTTCGATGCCTTACTAAGCCAAGCTGATGATCCAGGTATGGTAGTAAAAGCCGAATCAACTAAAGCAGTTGTCTTTCCAGTAGGTCCCCGGAATGGTTCCATCTCTGCTTCAACATATTCCCCGATTATTAGCTTGCCTTTACCCTCCACCAAATCAAAGGTGATTGGCACCCGCTCTACCGTAATAACCTCACCAACCAATCGTGCTAAATCCGCCAAGGGACCGCCAAGTTTTCCGGTAAACGCATTCAAAAGAGCTTCCTCTTGCTCCTTTGTAGCTTTTTCGTCAATAAAAAAGACGACCCGCCAGTTGCCATCCAGGATATTACCGGGAATGTGGTTTATAGTTCCAAAAACTACACCCGAGACATCCACTCCTTCGATATTACCCGTATCGACTCGGTATCCCCATGCCGCATCGCAAGTTTTATAATCCGGGTCCTCACCGACCCAGCAAGGACAGAGTATATTACACGTACATACTTCTAGAAGACTTCCCTCAAAATCATATGCCATTTTATTCCCTCCTTAATATTTTTCAATATTTATAATAAACTAATTCATTATAATACATTATCCCATTTTATGCATTAACCTCTTCTGTTCCCCCAATATAAAAATAATAAGCTCCT
>JALLOG010000364.1 GCA_027717645.1 Desulfobacterota bacterium AH_259_B03_O07 | reverse complement strand
TCTCAATAAACTGCTTCCATTTATCAGGGAGTTCATCTTCTTCATATATAGCATCCACTGGGCAAGGATCAACACATACACCGCATTCTATACATTCTTCTGGGTGGATAAAAAGTTGATCTGATCCCTCTATTTCATAAATACAGTCTACTGGGCATACTTCAACACATAATTTATTTAAAGTGCCTATGCATGGTTCTGCGATTATATATACCATGAAAATACTCCTTAATTAAATTTAATGTTTCAGCTATTACTTTCAGTCCTAAAGAAATTCATTTTCGTCTTTTCCGTATACTATTTATAAGATGTAAACTGCCATTACGATGCTAGCATATTACTTAAAAACAAATTTTCATTGCTAATACTTAATATCTTCACATTGTTTTCTGAATTACAATTTTTACTCACGAAATCTCTCTAGAATTTCGCTCATATTCGATTTTGCAATCTTCTCTAATGCCGCTTTCTCAATCTGCCTTATGCGCTCTCGTGTAAGATCAAACATCATCCCGATCTCATCTAGTGTGCATGCAGTTTCTTGATCTATTCCAAACCTCAACCTGACTATCTTCTCTTCTCTGGGGGTAAGAAGAGTTAAAGCACCTTTTATAAGCTCAATTAGTGCAGTCCTTGCCACTATTGAATCCTGTGCAGGTGACTCCTTATCTGCTATGAAGTCAAGAAGTGTTGTTTTCTCCCCATCTAGAATGGGTGAGTCTAGACTAATAGCATCATTAGCAGCTTTTATAATCCTCTTTACATCTTTAACAGAAACTCCCGACCTTTGTGAGATTTCTTCAGGTGTAGGCCTTCTTCCCATCTCCTTATGGAGGATTGAAATTACCCTGTATACCTTGCTTGTTTGCTCTAGTAAATACAGCGGCACCCTAACTGTCTTTGTCTGGTTATGTTGTGCCCTTGACATCCCTTGGTTTATCCACCACGAAGCATATGTGGAAAATTTATAACCCTTAGTATGATCAAACCTTTCTACAGCCCTCATTAAACCCAAATTACCTTCTTGAATAAGATCTAGTAGTGGCAGTCCTCTAC
>JALLOG010000363.1 GCA_027717645.1 Desulfobacterota bacterium AH_259_B03_O07 | reverse complement strand
AATATGAAATTTCAGGAACAGTGAATGACATGAAATTTATAAAAAAAACATTACTAATCCTTTTTATGAATACAGCAGTAACTTTACAAATGGTTTCTATTGCTCAAGCGCAGTCTCCCGCGCCGGTAATAGTGACAAAAGTAGAGGAGCGGACCCTTCAAAAACCTATAACACTCGTTGGTGATGTTGAACCGATAAAAAGTAGTCTCATAGCTAGTGAAATACCCGGCATAGTAGAAAGTTATCCTGTAAAGGAGGGTGACTTTGTAAAAAAGGGGGATGTAATTTCCGAGCTCAGGACCAATGTTTTAAATATTAGGGTTACTGAGGCCAAGGATGCTGCGCGCGAGGCTGAAGCCCGATACCAGCTTGCTCAACAGAACCTGGCACGTTTAACAAAATTACATGAAAGGGGAGTAGCTTCACGGCAGCAACTTGATGGTGCATTGTCGGAAAGAGATGCATGGTCAGCAAGAAAAGCAATGTTTCAAGATCAGTTAAAGAAACAGCAATACGATCTGGAGGTTTCTAAGATTTTGGCTCCTTTTAATGGTTATATTACTCGAAAAGAAACTGAAGTCGGTCAGTGGATTGTAGAAGGGGGGCCAGTTGCTGAGTTAATAGATATAGATAAAGTGGACATTACGGTTGACGTACCGGAGCATTATATAAGCCGGATAAAGAGGGGTGATATAGCCACAATTAATTTTGATGCTGTACCAGGTGTATTGGTCGAAGGGGAAATTACGTCAATTGTTCCACAAGCCGATGAATCGGCAAGGACTTTTCCTGTCAAAGTTGAGATACCTAATGAAAATCATCTCATAAGAAGTGGAATGGTTGCTCGTGTGTCTTTTCTAATCGGTCAGCCTACTGTTGTAAAGCTTGTCCCCAAAGATGCAATTGTGGAACAAAATCGAAACAATATTGTTTATGTTGTAAATAATGGTTCGGCACATCCGGTACAAGTTAATCGGGGAATGTCATATAAGGATCAGATTGAAGTTATAGGACCAATAGAAACAGGTCAACTGGTTGTTATAAGGGGTAATGAGAGGC
>JALLOG010000362.1 GCA_027717645.1 Desulfobacterota bacterium AH_259_B03_O07 | reverse complement strand
ATTGAGAATGACCCGCATCAGATGCTTGAGGGGATTATAATCTGCAGTTATGCAATAAATTCGAATAAATGCTACATCTATATCCGGGGCGAGATGCCTAAAGGTGCAAAGATTTTAGAAAAGGCCATTCAGGAAGCTTATGAGAAGAGATATCTCGGGGAAAATGTCCTTGGATCAGGCTTTAGTGTCGATGTTGTTTTGTTCAGGGGGGCAGGGGCTTACATATGTGGTGAAGAGACAGGGCTTCTAGAATCAATTGAAGGGAAAAACGGTGAGCCCAGGCCTAAGCCACCGTTTCCTGCTCAGATAGGCCTATTTGGTTGCCCAACAATTGTTAACAATGTCGAAACTCTTGCATTTGTTCCTCATATAATTAATAGAGGGGCGGATTGGTTTTCAAGTATCGGTACTCCGAGGAACACAGGAACAAAGATATATGGGCTCAGCGGTAGCATCAACAATCCTGGTCTTTATGAACTCCCACTCGGGATTCCACTGCGTGAGTTAATATTTGAATATGGTGGTGGGACGAGAAATGGAGAACAAGTTAAAGCCATTTCTCCTGGTGGTTCATCTGCTGCCGTACTTGCTTCGAATGAAATGGATATTCCGATGGATTTTGATTCATTAGCTAAAGTTGGGTCAATGCTAGGGACAGCAAGTGTTACTGTGATGGATGAAACAAATTGTATGGTTCGAGTCGCACAAAATCTAGCCCATTTTTACAGGGATGAATCATGCGGTCAGTGTGTTCAATGCAGGGAAGGTACGTGGTGGCTTGAGAAGATGCTCGCTAAGATTGAACAGGGTAAGGGTAGCGAAGGATACCTGGATACAATCCTTGATGCCTGTTATCAAATGAAAGGAACAACGATTTGTGCTCTTGCAGACGGTTGCGCTATGCCAATAGAATCAATAGTGCAGAAGTTCCGTCAGGAGTTTGAAGAGCATATCAGATTAGGAAGGTGTCCGTTTGGTAATAAATTCTTGGGAAATTGGGAATAGAATAGAAAATTTATACATATTATTTCTAATCTATCATATCTGATGAATGTTTATTGA
>JALLOG010000361.1 GCA_027717645.1 Desulfobacterota bacterium AH_259_B03_O07 | reverse complement strand
AGCTAAATCCGGAAGCTTCGTTAATACTGAGAGTTCTTTCCAAATTATTTCTTTCTCAACATCGAAATGGTTGGCGATACCCTCTAATTGCTTGTTGAATTTTGGTAAATCCTCAACGAATTTAAGATTTTCTAGTTTTTTTGTTGACGTCGATTGTTGGGGCTTTTTTGCCATATTCTAAGGCTAAAGGTACGATTTCGTCGAATTCTTTTTGGAATTTGAGAGAAAGATCAATATTCTCGTGCATATCGTCGAGGTTCTCAATCACACTTTCCAACTTCATAATTAGTTTGGGGGATATATGATTCACTATAAAATTATAATTATCGTCTTTTTTAATACTATTTAATTCATTTTCAAATTTATTCATTAAGGTTTTTGCTGCCTTCGCGATTTCTACCAGATCCTCATCTGATATTTCATTATCTCTCTTAAAATATTCGTTAGTTAATACGATCAAATCTTCGACTATGTCAATAACATCATCCAACTCTTTGAGCCTATCGGAAAACAATTGTAAAACATCTGCTGGTTTGTCGTCCTCAATATAATTTTCAGCCTTTTCAAATTTTTCTTGAATTTGTGCTAATTCCATTTTTTACACCCCCTAACAAGACTTATGTATATCAAAATAATATTATACTTGTCAAGATCTTTTAGAAAACATACCCCTTAATATATTATATTAATAAAGTGAATATAGTAAAGGCATGGTCAAGTACTACCAAAGATTTTTTTGATTGTTAACCGCACGGATGGTCTTGTTGTTAAATACCTAACTGACCGAGAAGAACTGAGCGAGAACTGTAATTGAATTTCTAATCAATACCATTTATATTTATGGATTAGTCGTTTCTACTCGATTCTCGAGCCTCATCATGAGGGCCTAGAGGCTAACGATTGTGTCTGTATGAATTCATTTCCAAAGGAGGTGATAACTATGGACAAAATGGTAAGTAAGTTTAAACTGAAGGTATTGAAAAATAAGACACTATTTATTGTCCTAACCTTAGTTGTTACAATACTTCATGTCCAACTTAACTACGAACACATTCGTGACTCGAGTAGAAG
>JALLOG010000360.1 GCA_027717645.1 Desulfobacterota bacterium AH_259_B03_O07 | reverse complement strand
TTACATCTTTAATTGCAGAACCACAACAACTTTCGGTTACATAGTTAAATTGCTTGACACGTTATATATAAAATTTTTAGTCTTGAGCTCGTTAGACAGTCTTACAATTATATACCACGAGTTGGGATGAGTTGGTGGCGGGGAAGCAATAAAAAGCCCCAGAGTCAATAACCGGAAGGTAGAAAAAACCCTTGGGGCTAGGTTCAATCCCAATTGCACCCTACTAAAAATAAACGCAAACTGTTTCTATTTAAATTATAACCCCATTTCACTGATTAAATATCTCAAGTATTACACAAGTAATGTCAGCTGAGGTTACTGACCCATCTTCATTGCAATCTGGCATAGGACATGACATTCCAAATATGCGCAGTATTTAAGAGATTAAAGAATGTTGACATTCAATACTAATTATTTTAGCGTATATCAAAACAGTTGAACAACAGGCTAAGACTTGAGTCAAAAAAGAAAATTCTTTGCTATGGTTTCGTTAGCTATTTGGATCGGAGTAATAGCAATTAGCCTTGCCAGCTGTTTAGGAGATGAAGAACCGGATGATGGCTTAGAACCTGTCGTTCCACCGCCTGATGGTGCTATTAGCTTTTCACTCGATATACAACCAATCTTTAATGATAATTGCATAATATGCCACGCAGGAGCCGGAGCGCCACAGGGATTAGACCTGCGGGCGCAATTTTCCTTTGAAAATCTAGTCGGTGTTGAAAGCAACGAAATCCCTTCTGACCTCAGGGTTAATCCGGGCAACTCGGATCCCTGCGAGGACGGCAGTTACCTAGTAGAGAAAATCTCAGGATGTCTATTGGGCTCAGGAATGCCCCGAGTCGGCGAGCGGATGCCTCTAGGTGGACCCTTTTTAAGCGAAGACGAAATTATGCTAATAATGGAATGGATAGATTCAGGCGCGCCAGATAATTAGAAGGCCAAGCTGTGCATATGAATAAAAAATTATAGGGCTATGCACTTGACTGAAGTTACCACAACATATAGTATAGGCAGGTATGGAATCTTACCCACGAAATCTCATGGAATTTGAACGGCAATTTGCCACGGAAAA
>JALLOG010000035.1 GCA_027717645.1 Desulfobacterota bacterium AH_259_B03_O07 | reverse complement strand
TTCCGGAAGCGTTAAAAAAAGATTTAACCGAATCAAAGGATATGAAGATTCGGCATCAGTTAATAAAAGCTAAATATTTTTAGCTGTAGGAATTGATTTAATAAATGCTAATTTTTTGACAGCCTTGATTTTTGTTACCCGTTTCATGCTGAGTTTATCGAAGTATGTATCAAGACAAAGAAAATAAAATATTAAACGATGGATGCCCGATTAAGCCTGTCCTCGAAATACGTGACATCTGCAATGACACTCATGGGGCCTTTCATTGACAGTACAAACCCCGTAGCAAGATACAGGGAATTTTCAAGTTAAATGGGCTTAAATATTTAATTTTCTAAATTTTCAATTCTATTGAAGATCGCATCCTTGACTGCTTTATAATCATTAGGAAGTTCTATCGGCATATTGGCGTATTTTGAAGAAACACCTTTGATTTCATCCCTGTGATAACCTATTTTAAATTCAACAAATTTAAGTCCATGGGCCGTGGAAACTAGTATGATTCTGTCATTGGGTTTAAACAACCTTCTTTGGTTTAGCTTCAAGAATACGGCAATTGCTACCCCGGTGTGAGGACAGTTAAAAGTTCCTGTTCTGTCAACAAGAGCAGCAGAATCCGAGAGTTCTTCTTCGCTTGCCTGTTCAACAATTCCATCAAACATCTTAAGAATTTTTATGGCTTTGTTTACGCTCACCGGATTGCCAATCTGTATTGCGCTTGCAAGTGTTTTCTTTGCCTTAACAGGATGAAACTCCTTAAAACCTTTTAGATAACTCAAGTACAACGGATTGGCATTCCTAGCCTGTGCACAGACCAAGCGAGGGAGCCTATCGATAAGGCCAAGCTCTAACATGATTAAAAACCCCTTACCCAGGGCTGAAATATTCCCGAGATTTCCTCCAGGAATTATTACCCAGTCTGGAACCTCCCAGTCAAATTGTTGGCATAGTTCAATACTGATAGTTTTTTGCCCCTCTATTCGTAAGGAATTTATTGAATTGGCAAGATAAATATTGTGTTCAGTAGTGATTTTTTGAACCATTTCCATGCAACCGTCAAAATCAGTGTCAATCGATAGAACAAGAGCTCCATTAGATATAGGCTGTACAAGTTGAGCAACAGAAACCTTATCTTTAGGCAGAACTACGACTGCTGGAATTCCTGCTGAAGCACAATAAGCAGCTAGTGCCGCAGAAGTATCACCAGTAGATGCGCAAGCAACTGCTGGAATTTTTTTTCCGTCTGCAATCATCTGTTTCACAACAGAGACCAGAACAGTCATACCAAGATCCTTAAAGGAACCCGTATGACTATTGCCACACATCTTTATCCACAGGTCTTCGATCTTAATCTGTTTCCCAAATCTTTCTGCCCAAAATAGGTTTGTAGCACCTTCATACATCGATACAACATTCTTGTCCTCAACATAGGGACAGACCCATTCCTTTTTCCCCCAGACCGAGCTTCCATACGGCCACACTTGTCTCCTATAGCGGTCATCAAAAAGGGCTTTCCATTCCTGAGGGGTCCTCTTATGAAGGAGGTTTATATCATGGACAACTTCAAGCAAATTATCACATTTTCTACAGCGATAAATTACTTCGTCAAGGTTATATTCCTCACCGCACTCATCATCTAAACATTGAAACCAAGCTCTATACTCATTCATAGCCTAAAACAAAATACATATTGTGATTTTAGGTGTCAATGTTGTTCTCCTCAAAAGCACACTATTTTTTCATCCGTCCCATGGCTTGAAACTATTTATAACCATAACCCAACTACTAATTCAAACCTCATTTAAATGAAAAAATATGAATAAACCAATAAAACCAGTCTATTATCAGTCTAAAGATCCTATAAAACATTATTGACACTTATCATCCGTTTTGGTAACCTGAGCTAATTGAATGTCGAAGGAAAGGGTTCATATAATTGTTCATGGGAGGGTTCAAGGAGTATTTTATAGGGCAAGGACGATCGAAACTGCGATTGATCTTAAAGTTAACGGATGGGTCATGAACAGAGTCGATGGAAAGGTTGAAGTAGTTGCAGAAGGTGAAAGAGAGGACTTAGAGAATTTGCTGAATTGGTGTAGAAAAGGGCCAAAACATGCTCATATAACCGAGCTTGAAATATTCTGGGAACCATTTTCAGACGAATTCAAAGACTTTAAAGTACAATATTAAGAAAGCCTGATCGATGAAAAAAATAATTATCAAGTGCATACCCGGTGGTTCTTTTTTAACAAATAGTTACATAATTGGCGACCCCGATTCCAATGATGCAATCCTGATAGATCCCGGCAGCCAGGTAAGAGAAGTACTGGAAGAGATAGATAACTCCGGACTTAACGTACAAAAAATAATTAACACCCATGCACATATTGACCATGCAGCAGGAGTAGAAGATGCCAAGCAGGCACTTGATGCTGAATTTTATTTGCATCCGGAAGAAGAACCTGTGCTTAAAGCCCTTCCAGAGTCCGCAATGCGCTTTCCCGAATTTTCAGGTGTCAAGGTACCAAAAATTGACAAATTCATTGAAGAGGATGATGAAATAGAAATTGGTAGTTTTAAAGCCAGAGTTATTCACACCCCCGGTCATACATTTGGTAGTATTTGTCTATTAATAGATGACCATGTGATTTCGGGAGATACACTCTTTGCAGGCAGTGTTGGAAGGGTAGACCTAACCGGGGGAACCTCAATGAATGAACTTGTCCGTTCAATAAAAACAAAACTAATGATTCTTCCGGAATCCTATAATGTCTATCCAGGCCACGGTCCCTATACTACAATAGGAATTGAAAAGAAATCGAATCCTTTTATTTCTGGTGGCATGATACTTCTCTAAGATGCTAAAATCCATTACTAAGACTCTTTTTTTCTTAATTATCGTTTCGCTCGTCATATATCTATTTACCAAGGAACTATCAAGATTTTATTCCCTACACCAAGAAAATCAAAGAATAAAGAGCGGAATAGAAGAGCTAAAAGTCGAGAACCAGGAGCTAAAAAAACAAATTACAATCCTTTCAAATGAAACTCAATCTATAGAAAAAATTGCAAGGGACGAGCTGGGGATGATTAAACAAAGTGAAAAGATTTATAAGTTCCAAGAATAGACAATATCTATCAAATAACCTTCTCAGTATTTATTTTCTTTTGCTATCTTTCATAGTTTTTATACTACTTATTAATAATAGCTTTAAGAAAGTCGATTCATATTCCGTAATTGCATCCATTATCCTATACGTTTCAATCTCATATAAGATTTATACAATAGCTAGAAAGGGAATAACAAACTATACATTCCTTAATAGAATAGGGAGTGCCTTATTAATAACAATAGGATTATTGGCGTTGCTCCAGGCACTAGGGATCATTATCCTCCCATTCTTTTACGTTCTTATGCCTATAGTATTTACTTATACCGGATGGGTCGGAGCAGCATTAGCGGTTCTATTATCTTCAGTCTTCTTTGTAACACACCATGAAATACACAATTTTAATTGGATATTTCCTCTTCTCATCTCAACATTTGGTTTAGGATATTTTATAAGAAGAAACATTGACAAACCAGTCGGCACTAGAAACAAACTTGAAAGAATTGATCCAAAAAATGTGCCAACACTATTTCATGATGAGAGAGAAATACAAAGGGCTGAATTTGATCCCAACAAGATGATGGAATTGAAGCAAGGTCTACGTAAATCAATAGAGATCCTAAACGAAATCTTATCTCCTCATACCATTGTCCTCTATCTGAAGGGTAAAGATGGTCTCTTTACAATCGAAGATTTTATATCGAAAAGTTCTAATTCAATCGATAGCGGCCAAAAACTTAACTTCCGAACTGGATACTTTGGTTGGGTGTTAAAAACCAATACCCCTTTTCTAGCTCAAGATCTAAAAACGGGAAATAAGAATCTTTTCTACTACAAGAATGAAGCTCGAATAAAATCTCTTTTGATTGCCCCCGTGAAAATAAAGAGAGATGATGACTCAACTGAATCTTCAGAAAAAATAATTGGAATGTTGGTTGTAGACAGTCTTCGGAAAGAGGCATTTGGTTCACTAGAAAAGAGTATTGTCTCTATAATTACAGAAAGAATAGAGCAGGCTATTGAGAACTATAAGCTATCAAAAAAGATGGTGTTGAATTCGAAAGAGCTTCGATCAATATACGAATTTACAATGCATTTAAACGCCTTCCAACAGCTTGAATCTAAAATAGATCACGTTTTGAAGACCTTGAATAAATTTCTTGAAACCGATTTTATAGGATTAACAACTTCAAGTCATGATACAAATACTAGTAGACTAATGAGAGTATTAAATCGAAATCTCGATGGTCTAGAAGATACTACTATTTCGCATCAAAATACACTAATAGGATTAGGTAATAAGAATAATGCGATTTTATATTTCGACGACCTCTCTTCTAGCAATCAATACCGGAGTGTATTTGGTAATGAATTAGACTTCGCGTTAGGAATTAAATCTATAAATTCAATTTTGATTAGTCCTCTTATGGAGACATCAATAGATGCAACTTCCAACAAACAATTGGTACTTGGATGCTTAGTAGCAGGAAGAAAAACAGTAACAGCTTTTAATGAAAGGGAAAGAAGTTTAGTTAGCTATATAAGTCAAGAAACAGCTCATGTTATATTGCAATCTTTAAATTATATAAAGATTAAAGAGCTTGCTATAAAAGATGGCCTAACAGGTCTCTACAATCAGAGCCATCTTCAAGAAATGTTATTTCATGCGCTCGATCGGTCTGATAGATATCCTGAAAAGGTATCGCTCATCATGATAGATGTCGATAATTTAAAAGAGATTAACGATAAATTTGGTCACAAAATAGGAGATTCAGTACTTTCCAGTGTTGGAAGAACAATCTCTAGGTCTATCAGGAAAATAGACATACCCGCGAGGTATGGTGGGGATGAATTTGCTATTGTCCTACCAAACACTGATAAAGAAAATGCAGTGATATTAGCGAACAAATTGAAAAACAGTTTTGGAAAAGTCACTCTTTCATTTAAAGCCGAGCCCGAGAACATTACCATGAGTTTTGGTTTAGCAACATATCCTGATAACGCTTCAACGAAAGATTCATTAATTGAAAAAGCCGACCGTGCACTTTACGAATCAAAGCGTGGAGGAAAAAATCAAATTACCCATTATGAAGATATTTCGCTAACAAAAGCGGCAATGCAGCATAAATAAAATTTTATATATAAACCTGGGTTAGCTATTTCCAGTTAGTTTTATAGCTAAATGACTAAGGAATAATGAAAGTAACGAAGTCAAAGAAGCTTAACTCACCAAAGCAAATCTTACTATCCGATGAGACTTTCCCAAAAAAAAGCCTTGGTCAGAATTTCTTAATCGACTTAGAAGTACTCAATCTCATCGAAGAAATCTCAGAGCTAACAAAAAATGACGAAGTGCTGGAGATTGGAGCGGGCTTAGGCACTTTAACCAGATTTTTGGCTGTCAGGACTAAACGCGTGGTCGCAGTAGAAAAGGATAAGAGGCTTTTCGAAAAGTTGAAGGAATACCTTTCCCAAATCAGTAATATAGAATTGATTCTAGATGATGCACTAAAGATTGATTTCAAGAGATATATTAAGAGAAAAAAAATGAAGGTCGTCTCAAACCTCCCCTATAGTGTTTCATCCCCGATTATAATTAGATTGCTTGAGAATAAAGATCTCTTTTCAGTATTAGTTCTAATGATCCAAAGAGAGGTAGGTGAAAGAATTTCTGCAAAACCGGGTGGGAAGGTTTATGGCTCAATTTCAGTATTAGCTCAAACTTTTATGGAAGTGTCCATTGAACTACTAGTTCCACCGGAAGCATTTTGGCCTAAACCGAGGGTTGATTCGGTTGTCATGAAATTTGTTCCATATAGAACTCCCAAAATTGAGATATCGGATGAAAAGATATTCAAAAAAGTTGTAAGGGCTTCATTTTCAGCAAGAAGGAAAATCATTGGCAACACACTTTGTTCGATTTATCCAAAAGAAGCGGTTGAGTCTATACTAAAATCATCTAAAATAGATAGAAAACGTAGGGCAGAAACTTTATCAATTGTGGAATTTGGTAGATTAACTGAAGAAGCTTTTAGAATATATGGTGACCACTAGTTATTGAAGGATCCTTTAATATTACAACATTCTACCATCTCCTTTAGCAACTCATTTTGAAAAGACTTTGCTTTCCAACCCACACCATTCGATAATACTGAAAAAACTAGGACTTCCCCGCTTTTTGCAAATACATAGCCTGAAAGTGCCCTTACATTGTTTAAATAACCTGTTTTCGCAAATACTCTTCCTTCAACTTTCGATCGTCTAAATCTCTTTTCCAATGTTCCATCCACTCCCGCAATTGGCAACGAATTTACAAACTCCTTACCAATGAATCTGTTCGTATAAGCAAATTTCAAAACTTCTGTAAGAGTTTGAGGGGAAATTCGATTTAATGTCGAGAGACCAGAACCATCAACAATTCTAAATTGACCATTTATTCCTATCCCGATAAGAAAGTTGGAAATGACAAGTTCCCCCTTTTCCCATGTTCCAGGGGCACCCATGAAATGTGCACCAAGGGTTTTCATGAGATTCTCACCTATCACATTAACACTTTCTTTGTTGTATTCATTGATTATTAAACTAAGCGGTACTGAATCGTGAGTATAAATATGCTTTGACCATTTTGGTACCGTCCCTATAACTACGCTTCGATCAACCTCTATTCCAGATTCTTCCAAAATGCTTTTAAAAACATCTCCCATATAAAGAGTCGGATTCATTACAGCAAGTTCAAAAGTTTGTAAATTCCTACGTGGAGAAATTCGACCTCCTACAACCACACTACTACCCTCATCCGTCCAGTATGTAGAGATAGATCCTTTCTTATTGCTTGTTACAGCCTTGTTAATGATATTAATATTTGTTCCAACAGGACGTAATTTAACCTGAGGCGCTCTTCCAAGTTTTGTAGGTGAAACATTTATCTTGAATGTATTAAAATTTAAAGTAATCGCACTAATTGGCGGACTAAAAGCATCTCCTCTCCATCTCTTCTTCCACCCTCTTCCATAACGAATTTTTCCAAAATAGGAATCATCAACAATAATTCCTCCTTTGACTTTTTTAACACCCTTGCTCAAAAGCTGTTGCGCAATATAGGTAAGATCATTTGTATCTAATGTAGGATCACCAAAACCCTTTATGTACAGTCCTCCGTTAAGGATGCCATTTGAAATTTCTCCCCCAGAATAAAACACAGTTTTAAATCTATAATCCTTGTTCAGAATAGATAGTGCGGCTGCCGATATAATCACCTTCATGTTTGAGGCTGGGATAAAAAGCTTTTCTGGATTGTATTCGAAAAAGCTTTCATCCGAATTAATTGATTTAACGACAACTCCCAGTTTACCGTTATGCTTAGCCTCTTTTGGAATTAAAGTTAATATTTTCTGGGATAATTCAAGATTGGCTGAAAGAGCAAAATAGCCACTATACAGAACTACAAAAAAAATTAAAATTGTTATTAAAGGTTTTCTCATATTAAACTTAGCACTGTGTCACTTATTTCCGACCGAAGAAAAAGTTGTACAGTTTTCATTCAATTTTATACCTGTTAACCATAATTGTCTAGACTTTTTTAATTCGTCGACTCTTACAGATCATTTATCTATGATAACTCCAACCATTCCGCGACTTAAAAGCTCAATAGTAAAATTGCTAGAAACCAATCCTATACTAATGAGCTTCTGCCCAATTGTTACCTACACCTACGTCCACTCTAAGTGGCACATTGAGTTTCCAGGCGCCTTCCATTTCCTTCCTAACTATCTTTGAGACCTGATCTAGTTCGTCTATGTGTACCTCGAATAGAAGCTCATCATGGACTTGAAGTATCATCCTTGTTTTAAAAACATCTTTTAATATGTCATGTATTCGGATCATAGCAATCTCCATGATGTCAGCCGCAGAACCCTGAATTGGGGTATTTATAGCAGTTCTTTCCCCGAAACCTCTAGTCGTCCTGTCATTAGAACTCAATTCCGGAATAAGGCGCCGCCTTCCGAGAATCGTAGTTGCATAACCCTTATTTTGAGCCTTTTTAATGGACTCTTCCATAAATTGTTTTACTTTTCGATAACGCTTAAAGTATTCATCCATATAATTCTTAGCGACGGACACAGAAGTTCCAAGCTGCTTTGCGAGCCCGAATGCACTTATTCCATATATTATTCCAAAATTTATATTCTTAGAAAGTCTTCTCATCTCAGGGGACACCATGTCCTCAGACACTCCAAAAATCTCCGAAGCAGTACGGTTATGGATATCACTCCCCGCCAAAAATGCTTTCAGAAGGCTCTCATCCCCAGAAAAATGTGCAAGAAGTCTCAGCTCTATTTGTGAATAATCAGCTGATAATAGTAAAAACCCCCTCTCTGGGATGAATGCTTCTCTAATTCTCTTTCCCTCTTCAGTCTTAATAGGAATATTCTGAAGATTGGGATCGCTAGAACTAACCCTCCCTGTAGAGGTCCCAACTTGATTGATTGATGTATGTATCCTTCCAGTTTCAGCATTAATAATCTTAGGCAAGGCATCAACATATGTTGACTTAAGCTTTGAAAGGCCTCTGAATTCTAATATTTTCTCGGGAACAGGATGAAGCCTACTAAGATCAGAAAGAACCTCAACATCGGTTGACGGCTCGCCCTTTTTAGTGAGTTTTTTCTTAGGCAACTTCAAATTCACAAAAAGAACTTCCCTTAGCTGAAGTGGGGAGTTCAGGTTGAATTTGTATCCAACCTGCGAGTAAATTTCTTTAGCCAACTCGTCCAGGCCACGTGCAAACTCGAGGGACAATTCATAAAGGCGCGACGAATCCACTTTAACTCCACTGATTTCCATCCTTGCAATCACTTCTAGTAATTTAAGATGAACATCCTCAAAGACCTTTACCAGATTGAGTTCCTTGAGTTTAGGCATAAGTTTTTTACCCAGTATCATTGCTACATCGGCATCCTCACACGCATAGACTTTAGCTCTATCAAGATCCACTTCTTCAAAATCGATCTTGCCCTTACCGGTTCCAGTTAAGTCCTTATATGTAATCGTCTTGTGACCAAGGTAGATTTTCGCAAGTTCGTCGAGGCTATAGCTTCTTTTTGAGGAGTCAAGAAGATGAGCAGCTATCATTGTGTCGAAGAAAATTCCTTTGAGTCTAATCCCTTGTCTTTCAAACACTATATATTCATACTTCAGGTTCTGACCTATTTTTTTTATTTTCCCGTCTTCGATAACTTCTTTAATCCCATCAAAAACGTAATCGATATTTAACTGCTTGCGCGATTCGATACTACTTTTGTGAGCTATCGGAATATAATAAGCTTCGTGGGGGATAGGCGAAAATGAAATTCCCACTATCTTTGCTCTCATCGGTTCATGAGAGGTTGTCTCTAAATCTATGGATACCTCCCCGCTCTTTTTAACCCGTTTGATTAACCTATCTAAATCCGCTTCAGATAATACAAGCTTATAATTATCATATGAAACCTCACTTTTCGAAATTTCTTCAAAAGTATTTCCTAATTCAGCACTACCATTATTAGCAAGTTCGCGAATAAGCGATTTGAACTCCAGCTCCTCAAAAATTTTTACGAGTTTCTCCCTATCAAATCCTTCATATCTACAATCATCAAGCCTGAATTTTATCGGAACATCAGTTTTGATTGTAACAAGTCTCTTGCTAAGTAAAGCATTTTCCTTATTCTCTTCAATAAGCCTTTTTTGTCTTTTACTGATTTTATCTACGTTCTCAAATAAACCGTTTAGTGATCCAAATTTACCAATTAGCTCTTTTGCGGTCTTCTCTCCTATACCTCTTACCCCAGGGATGTTATCTATAGAGTCTCCAGAAAGAGCAAAAATATCTGTAACTTTACCCGGCGGCACACCGAATTTATCGATAACATCTTTAACCCCAGTTTTTCTGTTCCTCATCGTATCGATTAGAGAAACCCTATCGGAAACAAGCTGATAGAAATCCTTATCCCCTGTTATGACGACTACGTTTATACCGAGCGTTTCTGAATTATTTGCAATTGTGCCTATAACATCATCTGCTTCATAACCCTCAATCTGAAATCTTGGTAAACCTAGAGCATCAACAACTTCAAATATTTTCGGAAACTGTAATTTAAGTTCATCCGGGGGTTCATCTCTATTAGCCTTGTAAAGTGGGTATATATCGTTTCTAAAGGTTTCCCCTTTTGAATCAAAAACAATTCCAAGATGCTCTGGCTCGAAATCCTTTAAAAATCTGAAAATCATATTGGTGAATCCATATACAGCGTTTGTAGGAAATCCCTTTGACGTGTTTAGAGACCTTATGGCGTGATACGCCCTGAAAATATAAGAACTTCCGTCTATTACATACAAAGTAGGTTCTTTCATGCCATTACATTGTAGGATTCTTGAGATGACGTGTCAAAGCAAGTTGAAAAAGCATACTCAGGTCGTGATCAATTTTTTACCTTTTGATTAACAACAGTTTGACATACAAAATCAATTACCATAAAATGGTATTTAGGGTTTGAAAGGTCTGAAATAATAAACCCTAATATGGAAAACGAATTATCATATTCAACATATAAAAGATTTAATCTTAGTGAGAATCTTACCGCCTTCTATACACCTATATTAATTGCTTTACTTTTACAAAAAGGAGTTCTAGCTTCCGGCTCTTACCTAAAATGATCGACGAGCTTAGCGCGCTCTCTAGAATAAGAGAGCGATTTCAAAAGGTGTCTAAAAGTGTTTCTCTCGGGATCGGCGATGATGCTGCAGCAGTAAAGATTGATCCCGGAAAACTGCTACTTGCTACAACAGACTCCCAAATTGAAGATATACATTTCATAAAAAAATTAATCACAGCAAAAGAGCTTGCTAGGAAATCCGTTGCAGTTTCGGTTAGCGACATAGGTGCGATGGGTGGTATACCCAAATTTTTTCTGGCCACTTTAGGCTTTTCAAAAAATGAAGATGAGAGATTTCTTGAAGATCTAATGAATGGATTCCAGTCTGGAGCAGATGAATTCAAAATCGAACTTATCGGAGGAAATCTCAGTTCATCAAATAAAATTTTTATAGAAGTAGCGGTCTTAGGAGAGGTAGAACCTGAGAACATTGTTAAAAGAACAGGAGCAAAACCAGGCGACCTCGTATATCTTAGTGGGACAGTAGGCGACTCCGCATTAGGTCGTAAAATCCTCTTCAATAAAAAATTAGAATCAGATAACTACTTAATAAGGAGACATACCACACCCAAGCCCCGGTTAACTTTAGGTAGGGAGCTTGCAAAAAACAGACTAGTAAATTCTATGATCGATATAAGTGACGGGCTTATACTAGATCTCGAACGATTAACAACTCAGAATGGATTAGGTGCCAAGATATACATTGATCGGATACCCATTTCATCGAACTACAAGAAACGAATCCACGATTTGTCAGAAAATACTTATAACCTCGCACTCTCTGGGGGCGAGGATTACGAACTACTATTCTCATCTCCAAAAAACAAGAGAAAAGAAATAATAAATATCTCGAGAAAACTGAAAACTAAGATTACAGAGATAGGACAAATAGCTGAAACACCCCTTATTCAAATTTTGAATAAAGATGGGAAAGAATCTAAATTTGCCGAGAGAGGATTCGTTCACTTTAGTTCATAGATGCAAGATATATCATTAATTTACAATATACTTTTATTGTTACTTCCTCTTATCCTTTCGGGGTTTTTCTCGATGTCCGAGGGGGCACTTTTTTCCCTTGGAAGACACCAGCGTGCCAAATTCCAAAAAGAGGAGAAGAGAACTGCTACACTAATCGAAAGGCTCCTCAAAGAACCATATAAACTAATAATAACGATTCACCTCTCAGATGAAATACTCAATGTCGCATACACCAGTATAGCGGCATTAACCATTAGGAAAATTCTTAATTTTGTCTCAGATGAAGCCCTACTAACATTACTATCTATTGGAATCGCATCACCTAGCTTATTACTGATCGGTGAGATAGGACCCAAGACAATCGGTGTAAAGTATCCGAGGCAAGTAGCCAGAATCATTACCTATCCATTAAATCTTTACCACATTCTAATAACTCCTTTAAGATGGATTGTAATTGCCCTTTCAATTGGAATTACCTGGGTTTTTGGAGGAGGCAAAATTGAACAAGAAAGCAAAGATGGTTTCTCACCTGAGGAAATGAAAGCACTCCTGGGACTTGGAAGCCAAGAAGGGGTACTGACGGAAATTGAAAGGAAACTAGTTGGGAACCTTTTTAAACTTGAAGATGTACAAATACATCAAATAATGACTCCAGGGATAGATTTGTTTTCACTTCCATCAGACATAACAACTCAAGAGGCAATTTACAATATCAAGAAACGTGGTTATTCGAGAGTCCCAATTTATAAAGGAGAGAAAGATATTATTGTAGGAGTTCTTTATGCAAAAGATCTCCTTTCCTCAAACTCATCGAATGGGAACACTGTTGAAAGTATTCTGAGACCACCTTATTTCATCCCTAGAACAAAAAGGGCTTTTGATCTCTTAAGAGAATTTCAACAGAAAAGAACTCAAATTGCCATAGTTGTAGATGAATACGGAAGGATCGATGGCATCGTCACCATGGAAGATATCCTTGAAGAACTATTTGGAGAAATAGAAGATGAGAGAAGAGAAATAAAGGAGAGTCTGATTGTTAAGGACGGCGATGCCCTGATAATACCTGGAACTATGAAGATAGAAGAGTTTAACGATAGCTTGTTATTTACAATACTAAGGACAGGAGGTATTGAGTCGTTAGCAGATGAACTTGATGAATCAATCCTACCTGCACAAGAAGATCGCGAAACCTTAGGTGGATTCGTTTTTGATTTATTTGGAAGATTTCCGCATGAAGGAGAAAAAGTCGAACATGGAAGTCTACTCTTTACAGTTAATAAAGTTAGTGGAAAAAGAATTTCAGAAATAAAAGTTCAAAGATATGATAGAGGGGTAGCCGATGTCGCTTGAGATTGTAATACTAATCGTTGCGATATGTCTGATTTTACAGGCTTTTTTTGCGGGCTCAGAAATAGCTATTGTTTCATGCGATAAAGTAAAAATGAAAGAGCTTGCGGAAAATGGTTCAAAGAGTGCAAAACTAGTACTGGATTCCTTTATAAATATTGAAAGGTTTGTAAGCACCTCCCTCGTTGGTATCAATCTCTCACTTATTACAAGTACGATAGTGCTAACTTTCTTCATAGAAAACACATTAGGTGAAGGTGGAGAGTTCTATGCAATTCTTATACTTGCCCCGTTAGTAGTTATATTCGGACAGGTAGTTCCCAAAGCGGTATTTCAGAAAAGAAGGAACACGATGGTTTTATGGTCAATATACCCTCTCCGGTTTGCCTCCAAAATTTTTTCACCAATTCTTTACATGGTTAACATCTTTGTAAATAGCCTATTAAAATTTATCGGAAACACTGAAAACCCTTTTATTACAAGGGAGGAACTCCTACACGCCATTAATGTTGGTGATAGTAAACTTCAGAGTGGTTACAGGGAAAAAACAATAAAAAGAATATTCAAATTTTCAGAGACTGAAATCGATGAAATAATGATCCCGTTAATTCAGGTTGGTGCACTCAACGAGGATACTCCCGTAAAGGAAGCCATAAAAATGATAAAGGAGACGGGGCATTCTAGAATTCCGATTTATAAGGATAGGGTGGATAATATAACTGGTATGTTGATTGCATTTTATTTGCTCGGAGCAAATCCCCTTGAACCTGTAAAAAATTATTCAAGAACCCCATTTTTTGTGCCTGAGTCCAAACCAGTTGATGAACTTCTCGATGAGATGAAAAAGGGTAGAGCTGGAATGGCTGTAGTGGTTGACGAATATGGTGGTGCAGTAGGTGTTATAACCCTTGAAGACATATTGGAAGAGGTGGTTGGAGAGATCGAGGATGAATATGACAAGGGAATAAAATTCTGGAGAAAGATCTCTAACGTTGAATACTTACTAAATACCAAGATCGATATTGAAGTCATAAATGATGAACTACGATTAGGTCTGCCCGAAGGAGAATATGAAACGCTAAGTGGTTTTCTTCTTTCAAAAGTGGGTTCGATCCCCAAAGTCGGTGAAAAAATCACCCATAAAAATTATAACTTTATTGTTACGAAAGCCTCCTCGCGTTTTATAGAAGAAGTCAAACTAATTTTGAAAAAGATATAGTTAGAGATTGGATAGAACCATATTTCCTGATATGATTCAATATCTGAAAAATGACCAGACGATCAAAAATAGAAAGAAAAACATCTGAAGTTGCCGTGTCAGTTGACATCAATGTAGACGGAAGCGGAAGGCACAATGTCGATACGGGTATTCCATTTTTTAATCATATGCTTTCACAGTTCGCGAAACACGGCTATTTTGACCTTAAGCTAAAGGCAAAAGGTGACCTAGAAGTAGATTACCATCACACTGTCGAGGATGTAGGCCTAACCTTAGGTGAAGCGTTTCATACCGCACTTGGAGATAAAAAGGGAATTTCAAGATTTGGTGAGGCATTTGTTCCTTTTGATGAAGCGCTTGTCTTTGCCTCGGTCGATCTAAGTGGACGGCCCTTCTGTGCGTATCGAGTTGATACACCAAAGAGTAAGATCGGAGAGTTTGATGCTGAACTCGGAAGAGAGTTTTTTAAATCTCTTACCAATACTCTTAAATGTAATCTCCATATAGAATTGAAACACGGAGATAATTTACACCATATAATAGAGGCCGCTTTTAAAGCAGTAGGTCGAGCACTTGACCATGCTACTATGATCGATGCCCGTTCAAAAGAAATACCTTCTACCAAAGGTAGGCTTTGATTAATGAGCCACTAATGGATTAACAGGAAAGAGTAGATGATACGCTGCCGAGTTAACACTAATAATGCACGTAGGAGCCACTTCCAGCTGCGATCACGCGCCAAGGATGGCGCTCCTACAAATGAATGAGAGGTTATAGAATTAACTTCGGACTAACATCCTGAGTCCCTGGGAAAAGGTTTATGATCGCTATAGTTGATTATGGAATGGGAAATCTAAGAAGCGTCAGCAAGGGTTTTGAGAGTAAGGGATTCTCAGTAAAAGTTACAAAAAGTCCTGATGATATACATAATTCTAGTGGCCTTGTATTACCTGGTGTTGGTGCATTCGGTGATTGTATCAAGAATTTAAATCAACTTAGCTTAATTGAACCTATTAAAAACTTTATTAAACAGGGAAAACCATTTTTAGGAATCTGTCTTGGACTTCAAATCCTATTTGAGGAGAGTGAAGAATCACCCGGAATAAATGGACTTGGAATTTTAAATGGAAAAGTCATTAAATTTTCAAGGTTTGAAGATACAAGCCTGAAAATACCTCACATGGGTTGGAATCAAGTTGAATTTAAGGATAAATTGCAAATATTAAAGGGTATTCCAACAGGTAGCTGGTTTTACTTTGTCCATTCATATTTCCCAGCACCAGAAGATACTGCTAATATAGCAGGGAAAACCCATTATGGCATAGATTTCACATGTGCAGTAAGCACGGACAACATCTTTGCGTGCCAATTTCACCCGGAAAAGAGCAGCACTTTGGGTCTAAGAATACTAGAGAATTTTGCGCTAATCTGTGGTGAGAAAGGAAAGCTAAGAATGTAGCAACTGATATATCCTAATTAATACATTAATATTTATCATCATTCCCATAAATAGCCTTGTAAGCCCCATAGCTTCTTAAAATCCTTCTTATATAGTTCCTTGTCTCTCTGAAAGGAATTTCTTCTACGAACTCGTCCTTCTGGGAATTTGGAAACCTGACCATCCAATCTGCAGCTCTATGAGGTCCGGCATTGTAACTCGCAAGAGCTAAATGAATATCTCCATTGAACTCGTCGAGGACCTTCTTGAAATAATAAATCCCTAGTTCTATGTTTATCCTGGGAATATTAAGCATGTCAAAGTTAAAACCGCTTATCCCAACCTGCCTAGCCGTATTTCTAGCCGTTGATGGCAGAAGTTGCATAAGCCCTATGGCATTCGCTGGCGATACCGCATTTTTCTGAAATCTACTTTCCTCTCTCATAATCGAATATACCAAATACTCATCAACATTATATTTTTTTGAATAAGCTCTCACAATTTCTCGATATCCCCTCGGATATGAAAGCACAATTGCTTGAGGAAGACCTATACCTTGAGCTATCATTATTGAATTGTAGAAATCGTCCGCCTCCGCATAGAGTAAACTCACTTGCATCAAATCTTGTTCGCTACTAGACTCTTCCTTTATTACATCTATTTCTAAAATAGCATCATCAAGCATCTCAAGTTCAATTAATAGTTCAGCCGCAGCCTTTCTACCATTCACAGTTGCCGATTGAACGTTTAGCTCATGTGAGGTAACACGAAAAGTGGGCTTTATCCCGGTTTTCTTCTGTGCAAGATAAGAATGGTATGACGGTAGAGTAGATCTTGCCAATTGTTCATATATAGCAATAGCCTCTTGTCTTCTGCCCTGTTTTTCAAGGGTCCTCGCTTTCCAGTATTTGTTGCTCGATGAATTGTATGAGGAATTAGAGTTCGTGTAAGCTGAAAATGTGTTGAGTGCCTCGTTCAACATTCCTTTTTTGTAGTAAATCCATCCAAGATACCAAGCACCATCCTCAGCAAAACTACTATTGGGATATGTTCTTAAGAGTTCATCATATAATTTTACTGCTTTATCCATATCCCCATTGATTTGATAAAGTCTTGCAGCTTTATATAGGCCTTCCGATGCTAATGGATTATTTGGATATGTTAAATGTATTTTGCGGTAAAATTGTGATGCTTCTACATCACGGCCCTGCTTAGCGCTAATTTTTCCTCTCCAAAAAAGGGCTTCTGGTGAATCTATCTGCGCCAATAGTCTTGATGCATCGTTAATCCTTCCTAGATGAAACATTGCAATAGCCATCTGTGACTTTATGTGATCTGTCTTAACTACCTTATTAAAGTTTCGAAGTGCTGCACTCCACCTTGAGTTATCAAAAAGAATCTGTGCTCTTCGTAGATAGTCGGTCTTATTGGTTATAAATGGTACTGAATGCCTTGTACTGATCCCCTTAGCCCTTGTGTAGGCGATATCAGCTCCATCTGACTCAGGAAATTCAATCCATAGCGTTTTATAAGCATTGACTGCTTCGGTATGTTTATTTTGCCCCCCTAAAGCTTCCGCAATGCTTAATAAATATCTTGCCTTTGTCTGCCTATCTTTTTCTTCCCGAAAAAGTGACCTATAAATGTTTTCAGCCTCTACATAGTTTCCACCCTCGTAATAGATGTCTCCGACTCTACTTTTAACTTTTTTTGTGATACCACCGTTTGGATACTCGTTTAAGACTCTTTCAAATAATGCTTTAGCCATTTCACTATTACCCATCTGCTTTTGTGCCACTCCTTGATAATATAAGACGTAATCTGATATTGGGGTCAGTGCATTCTGTAGGCTATTCAAAGTATTGAACCCCTCTTGGTATCTCCTGAGCTTAACTTGGCAGTATCCTTTTTTGTATCTTTCTTTCGGATTATTTCCAACTTGCTGATTAGCTAGGAACTTGCAATTTATTTCAGCGTAGGAAGGGCCACTAAAAAAACCAAAAGAAACAAAAATTAGGATACCAAAAATGAGGGTTGAAGAATTTAACATGAGTTCAGAGTTTCAAATTCCTTTAAGTTTGATAAATCACTGATACGCTAGTTTATGCATTTCTTTTCTTCGGATCAAGCATGTCTCTTAGCCCTTCCCCAAAAAGATTGAATGAAAACGCAGTGATAAATATAGCAAGACTCGGAAATGCTATGAGATAGGGAAAAGTTCGCATTCCCTGCCACCCTGTGCTAGCAAGGGTACCCCAGCTTGTTTCAGGAGGTGAAATCCCTAACCCAAGGAAGCTCAGAGTGGACTCTGCCAGAATCGCATAAGGAACTGAAAATGTAATTGTTACTATCAGAGGGCTTAGTATATTGGGAAATATATGAAATATAAGGATTCTAGAAGGTGTGGCACCTAGACTCTTTGCCGACTCTATAAAATCCTTGGCTTTAAGTTGAATAACACTTCCCCTTACAATTCTTGCGACACGCATCCAAGCTGTCAGACCAAGGGCCAGGACAATACCTAAAACCCCTCTTCCAATCACCAATGTTATAAGAACAATGAGAAGGAGATCAGGAAGAGAATAAAAAACATCAACTACTCTCATCATCAGTTCATCTGATTTTCCACCGATATAACCGGAGACCGCTCCATAGATCGTACCAATTACGAGTGCAATAAGTGCTGTACCGAGAGCTACCGATATCGATACTCTAGCACCAAATATAACTCTGCTCAGAAGATCTCGCCCTTGCTCATCCGTACCCATTAGATGTGTTTTGCTAGGTGAGCTGAGAATATTTTTAAAATTCGTTTCATCATATGAGTAAGGTGAAATATATGGAGCTGCAATTGCTACACCAATGATCGCAATTATAATGAGACCTGTAATCCTTACCTGAAACTTTAATAGCATTAAATTGAGCCGAATTATAGAGATTTAAATAATCTACTGCCAGTTTAATTCTTTTTATAATACTTTACAATGTAAATTTTCAAGAGAGAAGCCCTAAACTATCAGAGCGAAAGGAATAACTACTCGAATCCCGTTTTACTTTTTTGATCTTTTGTATAAGTTGCTTTAACAACTGTTTTAATTCCACCTCTTACATTGAAATCACCTGCAACCTCAGCCCTCAACGGTTTACATGCCTCCACTAAATCGTCAAGGATTTTGTTCGTAACATGTTCGTGAAATTCATCCACGTTTCTATACGAATGAATGTAGAGCTTGAGGGATTTTAGTTCGATACAGAGTTCATCGGGAACGTATTTTATTCTAATTATTGCAAAATCGGGTTGTCCTGTTTTAGGACATAAAGAAGTAAACTCGGGACAGGTTATTTCAATCTCGTATTCCCTTCCCTGATACTGATTCTCGAAAGTTTCTAGTATTTCACTACCCATTTAATTATTAATTATCCAGGGCTATGAATGGACTGTCAGATCTATTTGATATCCACCCTTTACTCTTTTAACCCTGTTATCACTATAACCCTGCGAAATATACTGAAGCCCCTTCTTCGAAGCTTGTTTTATCTTCTCTGCCACTTGCCTTTTAAGCTCTGTTTTCGATCTGGCTTTAACCGTTAATATCATAGCTGGCATGATTGATACCCCTCCTTTTTCTTAGTTATAGTCCAACTTAAAAATCTCCTGTAGGTTGCTGCAGGGAGCTTCATTTAAATTTATTTTATTTATTCTATCAGATTATTCAATATAAAAAACAGCTTGACTGGTTAGGGATTTTTATCAATACTAAAAAACTCAACTGGGGGATCGTCTAATGGCAGGACAATGGGCTCTGGACCCATAAGTCTAGGTTCGAATCCTAGTCCCCCAGCAATCATTAAAAAACAAGTACTTCTCAGTTCTCTCTGGATTAAATTTTAATGTTTTATTTCTCTTATAATGACCAAGTTGACAAAAGTTGTTGGATTTTTAAATCAGTATTTGAAAATAGATGATATAAAGGACACTTGCTGGAATGGTCTACAATTTGAGGGAAAATCTGAGGTAAAAAGGATTGTATATGCTGTTGACGCTAGTGTCGAGACATTCGAAAAAGCTATAGAAGAAAATGCCGATTTAATTATTGTTCACCATGGCCATTTTTGGACAACCCAAGACCCTTCTTTAATTGGTTGGGGAAAAGAAAGGATTGACCCACTTTTTCGGAATCAAATATCCTTATATGCCTGCCATCTACCACTCGATAGACACAGGATGGTAGGAAACAATGCACAATTGTTAAAACTGCTCGGTGCAAAAATCACCCATGGCTTCCTGTTCCATGAAGGAAAAAATATAGGCTGGATTGGGGAAACTAAGAGAGCTCTTCAATTAGAAAAAATCGAGGAAAAGTTAGATTCAGATTTAAATACAAATTGTATAGTTCTCCCCTTCGGGAAGAAAAAGATCAAAACAATTGCTGTTTGTAGCGGTGGTGGTGGCTATGGTGCTTTCTTTGAAGCCCTTAATGCAAAAGTAGATTTATATCTTACAGGAGACGCGATAGAAGTTTATTATAGCGCTAAGGATTCAAGAATGAACGTAATTTTTGGAGGGCATCATGCAACAGAAACAATTGGACTCAAAGCACTAGCTGAGGTAGTTAGAAGGAAATTTAATATTGACTATTCTTTTATAGATTTACCAACAGGACTATAGTTTTACAAAAATTTTCAAAATTACTATTATATCAATCTTTCACTTTCTTTAACCATCCTACCAACACATCATTTCCCTCAACTCTAACATTATAGGCTGAAACGGAATGACCGCCGGGATGGTCTGGAAGTCCAGTTCTTACATCAAAAGTCCATCCGTGCCAAGGACAGGTGACAACGTATCCTTTCAATTCCCCCTCACCAAGAGGTCCTCCCATGTGTGGGCAGATATAGTTAATTGCATAGAACTCTCCGTTTACATTGAATAGTGCAATCGGTTTTTCAATCTGTGCCATAACCAGTTTTCCTTTTCCAGGGGGAAGTTCGTCAATCGTTGCAACTTTTACGAAATTTGCTTTTGCCATTTATATGGAAAATTCGAAGAATACTTCATTTACAAAAAAGAGGCTAATAATCCATTTTCAAAAAGCGTATTGTAAGCGAAATCTCAAACTATTGAACAGGAAGGGTCAAATGTAGATTTTCTTCTCTATCCAAAAACCTCCTAACAGCTTCCTTTCCTCCTCTTAGAATCGATTCCCCATCCCCCACAAGTACGGTATCGAAATCATATTCAAGCAAAACTTTGACTGATTCCTTTGCCATTTGCGGATTTTCGTACTTTCCAAAAGGAAGTAATGAAAACTCGCCCTTAGGCCAACCAATTATAGCGTCTCCTATAAATAGAATTCCCTTGTCCCTTGATAGAAGCAGGGCTGTTTCTCCCGGAGATTTGTTATTAGGAACATTTATTGCCCTCAAATTTCCAGGAATAATTTCTCTATCCCGAAAAGTCCTATCTGGAGAAGCCTTAAGAAAAGTAGCGTCTTTTTCATCGATATAAATCTTAGATCCGAATTTATCTCTTAGGTCATAAGCAACCCTTTCATGATCCTTGTTAGTTAAAATAACGGTTTCGGGATTTCCCAATTTAAGAAGTTCGTCAAAATCATCTTCTCCCATAATTGCAGGATCAATTACTATTAATCCACCGTCACTTTCAAAAGCGAAACCATTGAATCCATAACCATGTTTAGGAGATAACCATGACCAAGTGTAAACACCTGAAATAATTTCTCTCATAAGCTTTTTTGCTCCAATTTATTAATAATTTAATTTTTCCGCATTCTTTGATGCTACAACCCGAACTCTAATTATAACTGCTTAACAAAAAACTTTTCTTAATATTAAAATCTACCCCGAACATTTATAACTATAGATACCAAAGTATAATACATCTTTTAAGTATTCTGCAACGCTGCTTCGAACTCTTGAAATAAATGCAAGTGTTGCTATAGTATTTCAATAGTCTTTAAACAATATAATTGTCCTATTATGTCTAGGGAGGTTTTTAATTGAGTAGTAATATAGTAAAGATATTCGATACTACTCTCAGAGATGGGGAGCAGGCACCCGGATGCGGAATGACTGCTGAAGAGAAGCTCAGGGTTGCGTATCAACTCGAAAAATTGGGCGTTGACATAATCGAAGCAGGGTTTCCTATTTCATCTGAGGGCGATTTCCAATCGGTAAAGATCATTGCCGAAAGGATTAGAGGATGCGAGGTAGCTGGGCTTTGTAGGGCCAACTTTAATGATATCGATAGGGCATGGGAGGCAGTAAAAGGGGCTGAATATCCTAGGATCCATACCTTTATAGCAACATCTGATATTCATTTAAAACATAAACTCAGAAAGGACAAGGATGAAGTTCTGGAAATCATCAGCGGAGCAGTGAAACACGCGAAACGCTATACAGATAATGTAGAATTCTCGACAGAAGATGCCACTAGAACCGACCTAGATTATCTTTGCCGGTCTGTAGATGTGGCAATCAGAGCAGGCGCTACTATCATAAACATCCCTGATACAGTGGGGTACACCGTGCCCGAAGAATTTTCATACATCATAAAAACTTTGAAAGAAAAAGTGCCTGGTATAGAAGATGTGACCTTAAGTGTACATTGTCATAATGACTTGGGACTGGCCGTCGCTAACTCAATTGCTGCGGTAAACGAAGGCGCAAGGCAAGTTGAATGCACAATCAACGGTCTTGGTGAAAGGGCTGGTAATGCATCACTTGAAGAAATTGTGATGGCTATAAAGGTGAGAAATGATCGCCATCCCTACGAGACAAATATAATTACAGAAAATATTTATCCCACGAGTAGGATAGTATCTCAGGTAACTGGCGTTAGTGTCCAACCGAATAAAGCTATCGTAGGAGCCAACGCCTTCGCTCATGAAGCTGGAATTCATCAAGATGGAGTACTCAAGGAAAGAATAACTTATGAAATAATGAAAGCCGAAGAAGTAGGCATACCTTCAAATAAAATAATACTTGGAAAACACTCGGGTAGACATGCATTTAAAAAAAGACTCGAAGAGTATGGCTATTTCCTTGATGAAAAGGATTTTCATCATGCATTCAGGATGTTTAAAGACTTGGCCGATAAGAAGAAGTATGTATTTGATGAGGATATAGAAGCCCTTATTAGTGAAGAGTTTGTACGTTCATCTGATTTCTACAAACTTATATCCGCGAATTTTTCAAGCGGAACTGACATGAATCCGGTGGCAACTGTAAAGCTTTCGATTGATGGAGACGAAGTTACAGTTTCCGAGACCGGTAGCGGCCCAGTAGATGCAGCATATAAGGCTATTTCCAAAGCGACTGGTGTTACTCCTAACCTCGAGCACTACGTTGTGGCTTCGATAACTGGTGGAATGGATGCGCAAGGAGAAGTAACTGTAAGAATCGAAAAGGATGGAATCTTTTCTCAAGGACAAGGCTCAAGTACGGACATCGTAGTAGCCAGTGCCAAAGCATATATCAATGCACTTAACAAACTCAGGTGGAGGAAAGAACATCCAAGAAGGGTGACAACGACGGGTCTTTAAATTCAGAAAACAATTATTAATCTCGCAAAGCTTGGTTCTTGTTGCTTAAATTTTATATTATTTCCGTAGTACCTTTTTACTTAAATTATTGCAAATAAACTAGAATAAGTAATTCTATTATTATGTCATTTCCAACGGAAAGGATAGAAAAATGTGTCAAGGCAGAATTTCCCATCCTCTATCTAATATCATGGGAAGAGCATCGCGTTGAGGAAACACTGAAGCTTCTTGCTAAAAGTTATTTTCAGGAAGATTATAAGTTTTACACTTGGTCATGTACCGATGGAATTAGAAGTGACGATGGAAAAGTCGAAAATTCTAATGAAGCTTTAAATGCTTTAAGCAATGTTATGGAAAACAACCATCAAGGATTTTATCTATTTAAGGACCTCCATTTTTTCGTTAATGATCCGAAGATAATTAGAAAACTGAAAGATATTTATCAACAACTCAAAAGTAGTTCTAAAACCCTCTTTATCCTATCACCCTCTTTAGTTCTACCCACCGAACTCGAAAAGGAGATAACCGTTTTTGACATCGGCCTGCCTGACAAAGAAGAAGCACAAGAAATATTCGATGATGTTATAAGCTCATTCTCTGGGAATCTTCAAAATCACTTTAACTCAGAATTGAGAGACAAATGTATTAACGCAATGTTAGGGCTTGGCTCATCGGAAATGGAGCTCGCACTGAAAAGGATTCTTTTGGGGGAAAAGGACACCGACGTAGAAATAGTAGACGCTCTTTTAGATGAAAAGGCGCAATTAGTGAGGAAAACGGGGACTCTAGAATTCATAACCAAAAGAGTAGGTCTTGATGACATTGGTGGTCTTGAGAATCTCAAAGAATGGCTTAATATCAGGGCCTTAGCCTTTTCCGAAGACGCTAAAGAATTTGGCCTTGATATGCCTAAAGGTGTCTTAATAATGGGGATAAGCGGTTGCGGAAAGAGCCTTTGTGCAAAAGCTGTTGCTTCGGTTTGGAATCTACCTTTATTGAGGCTTGATTTAAATCAAGTCTATAGTGGCCTTTTTGGAACACCAGAAGAAGCCTTTCGAAATACCATAAAGACTGTAGAAGCGGTCGCACCATGTGTTTTATGGATAGACGAGATAGAAGCCGGCATCACCAGGAGTGGGGAAAAAACCAGCGATAGTCCAGCATCTCGCATTTTCGGCACATTCCTTACTTGGATGCAAGAGAAAAACTACCCAGTATTTACTGCTGCTACCGCAAACCAAATAGACTTACTTCCCCCAGAGATCTTGAGAAAGGGAAGGTTTGACGAAATATTTTTTGTTACTCTCCCGTCACAAAAGGAGAGAAAAGAAATATTTAAGATTCATCTTCTTAATCGAGACAAAGACCCTAACTCTTTTAACATTGATTCACTGGCTAAGAATACGGGCGGTCTCACCGGAGCTGAAATAGAACAGGCTGTTATTTCAGCACTTTTTGAATCATTTTCAAAACAAAAGGATTTGGATGAAAGGGAACTCATCATTGCCGCTTCATCAATAGTTCCTTTATCAACCACAATGCGCGAAGAAATCTCAAGATTGGAACGCTGGGCAGCTGACCGAGCCGTATCGGCATCAAAAAAATAGATCTTGGAATTCTGCCGCAAACATATACTATTCTTTAATATGAGCTCTGAAAATAAAAACGGAAGGACTTTCTATAAATTAATAGTTTTATCGTGCCTGCACTGGTGGTACGAAAAACAGTCGATAATAAAAGTGGGAATGTTCTAAGAGCTTAGAAGCATTCCCACTCTCTTAAAGGAGGATGGAGGATGAATTTAAGTGTTCAAATTAAGTCTATTTTTAAATATAAAGCAAATTACTTAATTTGTCAAGTAAAAATTTGAATTTACTAAAAATAATACTCGTTACCACAATTAAAAGTAACATTTTGCCCATTATATTTCGGACAGTTGGCTTTTCATATATTGAAAAACACAAGTTTAAAATAATTATTCATGAATCTTTAAAGCAACTTAAATTTGCAACTTGTTAATAAGTTAGCTTTATTTTTAAATAACAATTAATGGGGATGTAGCTCAGTTTGGGAGAGCGCCGCCTTCGCAAGGCGGAAGTCGGGGGTTCGAATCCCCTCATCTCCACCAACAATTTCAGGGAGTTACATTGACTTAGATTGACTTGAATGAGTAAGAGGTGTCCAAATAGGTGTCAAAAACTTGGGGGTCGCATCTTCAGGGGCTGTTGCCCAAAAGAATTTTTAGGCCATTTATGCAGAAAACCTCAACACTTTAATTTTCTAAGTTATTGATTTTATTATCTCCTTATTTTGATTGTTCGTAAACTTTGTATCCAATTAGGATTTGGGCAACAGCCCCTTCACAATTGACAAATAATCACAAAACATCCTCAATTTCTTTTAACATTTTATATCAGTACTGACCAGTTCCAGCAGGAGGAATTGTAAATCAGACTTTATGGTTTAAATAGAAGAGTAATAGGGGGTTAGACCTTGCAAGAAGACATTATCTTGAGAAGTGCAAAAATAAAAAAGAATTGATGACTTAGGAATATGATTTTGGACCAACTGTAAAACAAATTGATTACACTTCTTGACATTGATGAACACGTTCTGACTAATATTTTCAAAATATTACTAAGCTAAATTAATTTAATACAAAAGAAGTACAAACTATTCTTCAAATTCAATTTTTTAATTAAAACCAATATTCCCATAATAATAAAATTCCATTCATTTTAAAATTTATCCATTTCGGTAATATTTAAATAAAAGCTTTTAATTTATGAGACACAGAAAGTACAAAATAAAGTGTCAAGAACACATGAGTATTCATTAGAATGATGCATGATTGCAAGTACTGACAGAATGACACAAGCTTGTGCTGATATGAATATTATAGAGTTAGAATTTTAAAAAATCAGGAAAGTACTTTACAATTTATATTCAGTTTTGATATTATAGATAAATAATCTAATAGGGCTATGCACTTGACTGAAGTTACCACAACATATAGTATAGGCAGGTATGGAATCTTACCCACGAAATCTCATGGAATTTGAACGGCAATTTGCCACGGAAAA
>JALLOG010000359.1 GCA_027717645.1 Desulfobacterota bacterium AH_259_B03_O07 | reverse complement strand
GTCTACAAATTGTACGGCTGAGCTATCCTCTGGACCTAAATCATTCGCTCCTACTCCATCACAAACGCCAGAAGCAGTAAGTCCTGGAGATGCTCCACCACCCAATAGCAATAGGTCTCCCGCAGCATTACGCCCTAGATTTACTGCACGATTCAGACGTACTGTTATAATTCCAGCTAATCCAATAACAGAAACGTTGTTCCCCAGATTTCCACCTGTAAGGTTACTAATAGTCATATCACTTACAGAATTATGGGTGTTGGTCGTTAACGGAACGTTAAGTTGAAAATCTCCTCCACCTACTACCCCAACATTATCTGAAACGGTGTTATTTCTGGTACGCTCAACACTGCCAGCCGCTAGAACACTTGTAAATGCTTGTCCCCCACCAAGTATCGATGTATTTTGAGCAATTATGTTATTCCTTCCCTGGTAAAATTGAAAAGCTCCGACAGCTCCTATTGTGCTCAAACAACCTCCATGGAAGGCGGTATTATCAAAGCACAAATTATTATCGAGAATCCCAGTGCCATTAGACAATGCACCAATAGTAAGCAAACTTATCGCTCCACCAACAAGCGTATTATTGTTTACAAGAACGTTATTTGTGGCCGTCAATGTAAAACTACCAATAATCGCAGAAATCATATCTATTGCCCCTCCTATAACACCGCCAATCCCCACTCCGCCTGTTAGAGTAAATCCTTCTACCGTAAGCTGGAGGGGGAAAAGTATGGCAATAACGTTAAATATATTGCTAGCCCCCACGGCGTTTATGGTTGTCGTTCTATTTGACGGAATTATAGTATCCACCTGTGTACTACAATCCGCAGGATTCCAAGCACCCGAAATCTCTATCGTGTCTGGTGCAAGAATACCAACGATAGGAATACCAGGAAAAGATTCAGCATAAGTTCCGAATGCTACCCTTATCTCATCAAACGCTGTTACGTTTGTATTAGCAAGAGCCATTGCAGCACCCACGCTTGGAAATAATACATCACAACCAGCACCAGCACTACCACATCCCACACAAATATCCGCTCTAGCTCCTGAAGCTACTGAGAAAAATAGCA
>JALLOG010000358.1 GCA_027717645.1 Desulfobacterota bacterium AH_259_B03_O07 | reverse complement strand
CAAAAAATAAGTTAAGAGACTACAAGGAAGCTATACAGGACTTCAATAAAGCTATCGGGATTAATCCTAATTTTGCAATGGCATACAATAATAGAGGGATAGCAAAAGGTAACTTAGGAGACTACAAGGAAGCTATACAAGACTACAATAAGGCAATAGAAATAAATCCAAGGCATGGAACCGCATACAATAATAGAGGGTTGGCAAAAGATAGGATAGGAGACTACAAGGGAGCAATAAAGGATTTCAACAGGTTTATAGAGATTAATCCAAAACATGCAGATGCATACTATAATTTAGGGGTTGCAAAAGCTGAGTTGGGAGACTACAAGGAAGCAATAAAGGATTTCAACAAAGCTATTGAGCTTAATCCAAAAGATGCAGACGCATACTATAATAGAGGTTATGCAAAAGGTAAGTTGGGAGACTATAACGGTGAAATAGATGATTACACTAAAGCTATTGAGCTTGATCCTGATGCTGCAGATGCATACCATAATAGAGGTTTGGCAAAAGTTGAGTTAGGAAACTACAAGGAAGCTATACAAGATTTTGATAAAGCTATAGAGATTAATCCTAATTATATAAGTGCATACCATAATAGAGGTTTGGCAAAAGTTGAGTTAGGAGACTACAGAGGAGCTATACAGGATTACAACAAGGCTATTGAGGTTAATCCAAATTATGCTAAAGCATACTATAATAGAGGTTTGGCAAAAAGTGACCTCGGAGACTATAAGGGAGCAATACAGGACTACTACAAAGCTATAGAGTTTTTCCTAATTCTGCAATGGCATACTATAATAGAGGGGCTGCAAAAATAGTTCTAGGTCAAAAAGATAGTGGATGTTTGGATTTATCCAAAGCTGGAGAGTTAGGATATTTTGAGGCTTATGATTTAATAAAACAATCTTGTAATTAGCACAATCATTGCAAGATATATGAATCTCATAAAGTTATCTAAACCTATAAATTTCTTATAACGCACCTCAACCAGCGTTCATTCCACAAAATCATAGAAAGTTGTGAAGCTTCATGACCTCCCCCTATAACACTAGAACACTGCCATAGTTTATTTTAGAGAA
>JALLOG010000357.1 GCA_027717645.1 Desulfobacterota bacterium AH_259_B03_O07 | reverse complement strand
ATTTAACGCTTTGCTCAGCCTCTTTAACCCTTGCTATGACATCCGCAAGCTCAAAGCTTTTTATATCAATCTCTACAGTTTTTTTTGCACAGGAAACAAGAAGAAGGATTATAATTAAGAATTTTCTCAATCTATATTGCTCTCTCCCTACTCTGGACATTTAATTTGTGTTTGAGCGTGTTTATCTTTTCCTCAAGTCTTTCTTTTATTTCCTTGTCTTCGTCGGCATTTAACTCCAAACCCTTCTCGTAAAACTCTAATGCCCTTAATGTATCTGCCTTATCTCTGTATACATCCCCCAGGTGTTCCATTATGGCTGGATCATCGGATGTGAGCTTTACAGCCTTTTCTAAATACTCCAGAGCCTTATCAAGATCACCCTTTTTATAATAAACCCACCCCAAGCTATCTATAATATATCCCCTATTTGGTGAAAGCTTTAATGCCCTTTTCACGAGCATTTCTGCATCCTCTAGATTTATCCCCATCTCAGCGTATGAGTATCCCATAAAATTCAATGCATCTACATGATTAGGGTTCTTTTCAACTATCCTCTTCATAGTATCTATTGCTTTGGCTTCCTCCTCGTTCATGTAGTACGTGACCCCGAGGGAATAGGCAATGATTTCATTATCGTTATGACGCCTTAGGAAATCTCTATAAAGGGCGATCGCATCATCGTCTCTATCTAAATTTCTATATAGAATTCCAAGATAATTTATAAGAATCTCATTATTGGGATTTCGGTTTGAGGCCTCTTCCATAATATTAAGTGCTTCTTCAAGCTGTCCTTTCTTTTCAAAAATAAAACCTCTTTGAACAAGTGTATCGTCGTAGAATTTTGAATCCTCTGATATAGTGTCCAAGAGTCTTAATGATTCATCATAATTACCTGTTTCGGTATAACACAGGGCGAGGTAGTATCTGGCCCTTTCGTCTTCGGGATTACCAAGAAGAATAATATTAAATTCCTGAATTGCTTTATCGTATTCCTTTTTTTCGAGATAGAGAAGCCCCAGTCTCAATTTTATATCAGGATTTTGACTATCAAGCCTCCCTGCCTTCATAAACTGCTCAGCAGCATCCTCTAAACG
>JALLOG010000356.1 GCA_027717645.1 Desulfobacterota bacterium AH_259_B03_O07 | reverse complement strand
TAGCAACTTGACCAAAGTCACAATCCCAATCCCGACGTAAGAAGAAGCATTAGCAATAATCCTATAATTACACCCCATGCGGTCTCCTTTTTAGAGCACCCTGCAAGGCTGTCCGGTATCAGTTCCGAAGCGACGAGGTAGATCATAGCACCACCGGCAAATCCTAATCCGGCAGGGAGCAGCAGCTTGAAATCCGACACCAGCAGGTATGATGGCACTGCCATTAATGGCTGGGGCGCACTTGTTAAAATTGCATACCCAGCACACTTCCACAGTGATATACCCTTTGCGCGGAGCGGGAGCGTAACAGCAATACCTTCTGGAATGTTATGTACGGCAATCGCTAATGCGAATATTATTCCGAATCTTAAGTCACCCGTTGCATAACCAACACCAATTGCAACGCCTTCAGGGATACTGTGAATAAACATTGCTCCCACTATCAACACCGATTGACGTGAATCCGAAGCATCCAAGTCGCCAATTTGCCAATCCTTATTCTCCAATCTCCGAGCCGCCCATGTAAAGAATGCCGCGCCTGCCAACATACCAATTACAACATCCCACACGCTGCCACGAGTCAGGGCTTGATCTGCGAGACTGAAAACAGATGCTGAAATCATCATCCCGCCGGCAATTGCCGAGGAAATGCCTCGCCACCTCAAAGACATCTTGCGAACAAAGGCAAATGGTATTACACCTAGACCTGTTGCTAAGTCGGTGAGCAAAGCCACTAAGAAAACCTGGATAACTGTATTATCCCACATTACTATCAATAAATTGTAATCATTGGCCAGAGAAGACTAAAATTCGGGAAAATAGCTTCGCAAACCTATTTTCGAATTAGAGATAATGTAAGCTGCTATTTTAGTTAGCTATTTTACGATCATGGTTTAGAACCCAGGTCTTCGCTTCATTGAAATACTCCAGCATCTTTCCCCCTTTTAACCTCGCCAGGCTCTCAGCAGATTCGCTATCTTTTAACGCAACGATACCATGACCCATAGGCGTCATAATTTTTTCACTCCATACATAAAAGGCTTTTTGTCCGTTGATCCAATCTTTTGAATTATAATCTCTGACGTAAATAGCGAGAATTTC
>JALLOG010000355.1 GCA_027717645.1 Desulfobacterota bacterium AH_259_B03_O07 | reverse complement strand
ATTGATAGGAAGAATTAATTCTTGAATGTTGGGAATATATTTAAAAACCAGCAATATGAACTTAGTTCAATTGTACCAGTACTCGTTCCTTCTATAAATCCAAAAGATTGAGCATCGGGATCAACTACAAGGACTCGTCCTTCACCGATAGTGGTAAAACTACCACTTGCACCTTCAAAATCTCCTAGTGGTTTCGTAATTTGTGACTACTGAATGCCTTATTTGAGAATCCATTCATGAATTTCAATTAAACCTCCAATAGTAGAATTTATGCATTATACTTTATATAAGACTACTTTTTTGAATATAAGAGGGGGTGGCGAGTATAAACCAAATCGATATCGATTATGAGGGATTAGAACGCAAAGTATCTAAGGCTTTGAATTTATCACCGGGGTGCCTATTTGTTCTTTCCAATGGTGTGAGTGAATTGTTTGAATTTGTTTATCCTACGAAATTAAAAGGCAACATGATTCCGGTCAATACAAAAAGCATATTGGGGCGAGCAGTGATATCAAGGCAATCATCTATAACAAACAAGCTAAGGAAGGAGAAGAACTTGGTGGCCCTGGGTTTTTTAATGGAGATGGGATTAGAGCCGATACAGAAGCTAATAACCTATCCTATAGAATTTACGGGAAAGATAGAAGCGGTATTAGAGGTGGTGAGGAGAGGAGGCAGTCTCAATGAGGCTCCCGATTTTGGCGAGGAAGATATAAGGATAATAAAAGAAGTTATAGGAAAGTTTTTTTCCCTTAGAGTAGCAGGAAACATGGGTCAAGGTTAGGACAAAGTCAAATTTGGATAAAGCTAATAAATAGTTTGGAACGAATTAAAATATACTAAGCAAACTCAATTTCTTTAAAATGTTAATAACCCCATTTACCTGAGTTTAAACATTTCTAGACATTCAGTTGTCTCATTTTTAGGTGAGTTAACAATACTAGATACTTCATACGCTTCCATTAAATCAGATGGATAGGGTTTTCATTATTCAACACATCAAATAACAGCAGCGCTATACTTATAATATAGGGTTCATGGGGACTGATCTTTCCTATTCAACAAAAGTGTCTTATTTGGAGGGAAATTCAATATATACG
>JALLOG010000354.1 GCA_027717645.1 Desulfobacterota bacterium AH_259_B03_O07 | reverse complement strand
TGTAAAAGTTCAGATACATATGAGACAGTGTTAAAAAGAAAAGAGGGGTAAACTAAGGAAGGGAGGTACCCCTCTATGAGCTTTTTTAGTATTGCAAAAGGATTTCATAAACTATCGAGCCACCCGCCGCCTGATCTAACCCAAAAGGAGCTAGACAGGTTAAGGGCAATAACGATATATAAGAGGACTAAGGATGTTTATTTTGTGTGTAAGACCTACGGGATCAGTAGAGCAACTTTTTATAGGTGGCTAAGGAGATTCAATCCTAAAGACCTTAATTCCCTTAGAGATAGATCGCGTCGACCCAGAAGAGTTAGAAGGGCTAAGTGGTCTAGGGAGCTTATAGATTTAGTGAAGGAATTAAGGAGACAATATCCGAGGTGGGGGAAGGAGAAGCTGCGCATGCTTATTCGAGAGCGAGGGATTGAGAGTTCTGCATCAACACTGGGGCGTATAATTGGGTATCTAAAGAGGACAGGAGATTTGGTAGAGCCAAGTACAAGAGTTAAATCAACTAAGAGACGGAAGCGCTATTATGCAATACGTAAGCCCAAGGACTGGGAAGTATCTAAGCCAGGTGATCTGGTACAGGTAGATACTCTGGATATACGGCCATTGCCTGGGTTGGTTCTCAAGCAATTCACGGCAAGAGATTTGATCTCTAAGTGGGATGTAATAGAAGCTAGGAGTAGGGCAACTTCACATACAGCTAAAGAATTTCTGGATACCTTAAACAGAAAAATGCCATTTAAGATCAGGGCTATACAGGTAGATGGAGGGAGTGAGTTTTATTCAGAGTTTGAGAGGGAATGTGAGAGAATAAAAATAAGATTATTTGTCCTACCTCCCAAGAGTCCGAAGCTAAATGGATGTGTAGAAAGAGCTCAAAGAACTCACAGAGAGGAATTCTATGAACTCTGTGATATCTCTTGGACAGTGCCCGAACTCAATAAAGAACTCAGACAGTGGGAAAATACATATAACTGTGTTAGACCGCATCAGGCACTCGGGTATAAGACTCCTTTGCAATTCTTAAAGGACGGTGGCATCATTGATAACTATACGAACCCCTCTAATTTGTCTCATATGTAGTGGACCTATACA
>JALLOG010000353.1 GCA_027717645.1 Desulfobacterota bacterium AH_259_B03_O07 | reverse complement strand
TATAGGTGCTGGTTCTGCTAGCACAATCATAGAGCGAGATTCCGGTCCCTCCGTATCTTTTTTCAATTTTTTTATTGTCACTCCTTCGGGAGAACTAAATTTAGATAGCTTAACAGTCAAAGGAGGACGCTCCGCTACCACGGGTGGAGGGGCAATTCGGACTAGGGGTAAGCTCACCATTACTAATAGCATAATAAGCGACAATTTTGCCGATGGATTTGGCGGAGCCATCAATAACGGGAGCTTCTTTTTTACGGCTGGTGCCGGCCCCGGGATTTTAAATATAACAAACAGCATAATAAGAGATAACTTTTCTATTGGCCCCGGAGGTGCTATTTCTAGTGAGGAAGGTGCTATAACCATCACTGGCAGCACTTTTAGTGGCAACTTTGCCGACTCAAGTGGCGGCGCAATTCGAATCTCCGACGAAAATTTAACTATTTCAGATAGTGTCATAACAGGAAACTCAGCAGATGGTGGAGGAGGAGGTATTGATATTGAAGTTGAAGAAAGCCCCGGCGTTGTAGTGATCAATAATTGCACTATTAGCAACAACTCGGCAACACATCATCGTGGAGACGGTGGGGGCATATTGAAACGTGGTGGCACTATGTTAATTACCGGAAGCACCATAAGCAATAACACGGCTGGTGAACAGGGAGGCGGTATCAGAAATATATTCTCCGACATAACAATTATCAATGGTACTATTAGTGGTAACTCAGCGGGTGATGGGGGTGGGGGAATATATAATGATCCTTTTGGCATTGAAACCCCTGATCTTGCAACGGTTGATTTAAACAATGTGACCATTGCATTCAACACGGCTGATAGTGACGGCGACGGAGTAGGAGATGGCGGGGGAATCTTCAATGCTATTGGCGGCACAATTAATTTTTCAAACACTATCATCGCAGGCAACTCAGACACTACCAGTGATCCTGATTGTTTCGGGGAGTTGGACTCTTTTGGTTTTAATCTAATTCAGACTGTCTCCCAAGACTGTCCTATAGTTGGTGACACAACTGGAAATCTCATTGGAGTGAATCCTCTTTTAGGTTCCTTAACCAACAATGGGGGATCTACTGAGACCCACGCACTTTCTCCTAATAGTCC
>JALLOG010000352.1 GCA_027717645.1 Desulfobacterota bacterium AH_259_B03_O07 | reverse complement strand
ATCAAGAAAACGCCTATATGCTGGGGAATTTGAGTGTTACTATTCATGGGGAGATCTATAACTCGCAGGATCTGAAAGCCACCTTAGAAAAAAGTGGATATAAATTTAACACCACCACTAATCCTGAACTCGTGGCAACTGCATATAGAGAATGGGCAGAAGGATGTCCTAAAAGGTTCAACGGTGAGTTTTCATTTTGCGTTTATGATAAGGAGAAAGAGCAACTTTTTTTAGCAAGAGACCATGTGGGAAGAAATCATCTATTCTACTCCCACCACTTAGGGCGCTTCATTTTTTCAAGCGATTTAAAATCGATAATTGATACTCCTGGATTCGCAAAAGGAGTTAATCTAAGGGCACTAAATTACTACCTTGCCCTTCGATGTACGCCTCAGGATTACTCAATTTTTAAGAATGTGAACAAATTACCGGCTGGATGTTCTTTGATATTCAACATTAAAACAAAGAGAATTCAAGTTTCACAATATTGGAACCCCGATACTACTGAACCGATTGAGGCGGATGAGTATGATGTCTTAGAGGAACTTGAAACCATCATGAACGAAGCTGTTAAAATCAGGATGAACAATGGGGAATCGCCTGGCTCTTTTCTGAGTGGAGGAATAGATTCTAGTTTTGTTCTTGCTTTGCTTTGCAAACGAACGTCTAAGAAAATCAAAACATTTAGTGTAGGTTTTCATGAGAAGAAGCATAATGAGATTCCCTATTCAAGGATCGTGGCAAACTACTTAGGAACTGATCAAAAAGAATACATCCTCGAACCGGATTTCGATTCGGTTTTGGAAGCGGCCTCTGTTTACTTTGAACCGCTTGCTGATCCGTCCATAGTGCCGACCTATTACGCTGCGAAGTTAGCGGGAGAGCACTGTCAAACTGTATTCAGCGGTGATGGTGCTGATTCATTGTTTTTAGGCATGAATAGTTATTATTGGGGGAAAAGGTTTGGTGAGATCAAGAGTCATCTTACACCTCCTGTTAATTGGGCTTTGGGGAAGATGGCAAAAATATTATCTGAAAAGTCTAATTTGAGGTTATTGTTGCAAGATATAACTCCAGAGGAGTTTTTTGTTATGAATGGTACGTACTTCTCAGCTCCCTTAAGGA
>JALLOG010000351.1 GCA_027717645.1 Desulfobacterota bacterium AH_259_B03_O07 | reverse complement strand
TTTTTGAATGCCCGTTTAAATCTTAAATTTTGTCCTCGAAATAAGTGACAGATACGGCAATGCCTGCAAGGACTTTCTCCAAATTTGAAGATACCCTGCAGCTTGCTGCAGGGAGTTTCATTCTTAGGCGGGACGTGATTTCCCCAAGTGGATTGGAAAACCCCAAATATCGGATACTATTTAATAGAGCAGCGAACAGCGTGGCATGTTCATTACAATCACCTTTTCTTGTCTTTAGTACATCAAGTGCGTTTGGAATGCTTACCGTTGGAGTCTTTTCCAAGTAATTATAAACCCAGTCGTTGATTTTTCTCGCAGCTTCAACAGAATTTGTCTCATTATCTATAATATCCGTTGCCTGATTCTGAATTGCTAGATTCCTACTCTGTATCAGATTGCTCTGTTCAGTATAAGAACTGTACTCATCACCCTTATAAGGAATTTCATAAGGATTTATCGATGACAGATCACTAACCTTGATTTCAATGATACCGTCTCTAATAAACTGTCTATTATTATCTATGACATTAAGTCCTTTCATTTTTGAAATTCCTTCAATCTTTATTCGCATTAAGATCAAATCCCTGGGATTTTTTAATTTTGCATTTGAAGAAATGGCAGTTTTTTTAATGATGTCAAAGCCCGTAAGATCTTGATTTCCTAGCCCATTTTCATTCTCCTTATACGATACCAATCCAAGAGGGGAAACCTCCTTTACTATTTCGCCGTCATGAGTTATCCAAGTAATACTCTCAGAATCCATATAATTCATTTTAATCCTGTAAGTCATAAAATTACCCAATGGGATTTTTACCTGCTCCTGTCCTTCAACTCTAAGCGTTGCTTTTAATTTCTGCGGCTCCACTCCAAAAATAATTGAAACGGGATCTAAGAGCAATACCTCGTATGTTTCTCCCACATTAGGATTTTGCTCAACCAGCCACTTAAATAGAATTGGGGAAACAACAGGTTCTTCCTCGATTGGATATGTAAATTCGGAGGTTCCCGAAACGGAAGACATGTTGATTCTAAAATTGTTTCCCTCTCTCTGCCCAATTAGCTTAAGCTCAACTAAGCCGGCGTTCATCATAAATTCAAAGGATTTAAGAATGAATCCATTTAACAGATACTTAGACTTTACATCAACAT
>JALLOG010000350.1 GCA_027717645.1 Desulfobacterota bacterium AH_259_B03_O07 | reverse complement strand
TCACTATCACCCAGACAATGACAAATCAATACTCAAGGTATTATTTGAGAGGATGGAGAACTCTAACAAAGGACAAAAGCACCGCTTTAGTCTATCCCGCTCCAGGCCTTACAAAAAGAATGACAATGCTCATGAGGTTAACAAATTCTTACAATTTCTTTATGATTTTAAACAAACAATTTCAAGGAAAAAGATTATGATCTAACAAACACTAAAAATTCTTCATTTCAAGGAACTATAATTATGATCTAACACGTAGAGCGTGTACTCGTACAATTCATGCCCTGACACGTGGCTCCTTTTCGTTTTTTTAATCATCCGAACAACCAATTCCGATAATACTCATTTGGGGTTAGATAATCAATCATTTCTCATTTGAAGGTTGAACAAACTTGGACTCGGAATGAATATTTCTTGGGAACGTTTAAAAAATGCGATTTTAACTTATAGTATATTTAGCCCGTTGTTTATAAAGCAGAATTTAAGTAATTGTCAGCATGGAAATATATGAAATATTGTTATGAAAAGGTTAGGAAATGCAGGGCATTATATTAAAGATTCGGCAGCCCAGATCTCCTTACGATGTAGTCACAATACCAACGATATATATTCCTTTTTGTCTCAAATTTCTTCATCAAAAATTTAATCAATTGAGCAAGTTATTTGTCCTACACACGACCTCCGTGCCGTTAACAATCAAACTACATATCCACTTCGCTAGCTGATCAATATCAAAATTGATTCTAGTATCATTATCCCATTCTATGCATTAACCTATTATGCTGCTAGTATCTCACAATAAAAAACTTTCTTCAACAAAACTTTCCCCTCTAACCACCGATTTCCATCGAAAGAAATTATTTTTGCCTTTAACCATAGCCGTAAATTTAACTCGAATATCTCTTTCAGATGTAACTTTCTGCGGTGAGGAATATCCAAATGTATCTTTCACTTTTTAGGTGACCTCCTAGTGGTGTTAATTTACACTGCTTTATACACTTAAGTATCTATAAATTCAAGAAAAGGTGGGATATATACCAATCATTGCTATCAACTTAACGCATAATTTGGGATTATATATTGGGCGAGAGAAATGCAAATTGGGGTTGAACTTTAGTGGAATACTAAATTAAGACAATGATGGGAAGAGACGATATAGGTCTTGAG